>CALGDE010000100.1 GCA_937883785.1 uncultured cyanobacterium | reverse complement strand
GCCATTGCTCAAAGTCTTAGACTGTTGTCCTAAGTCACTCCGTCGCCGCTATATCCCTAGGAGTTCCTTTAATAGAGACAGTTTCGTCAGCTATTGCTTGCCCAAATACAGTTTTCCCCCAACTACTTCTGTGGTCAGGGGAAAGAGCTTTATAAACGTGGTGGCGTTTTCACAACGCGGCAATGCCTACACTTAGGAGTGCAGAATCTAGGTGTTTAGCACCTCGTAGCGCATATTGATATTAACGGTATTGGGAGATAGCACCGTCGCCTGAACCACTAGCGTCAATGTGCCAGATGCGGGCTTTAAGTCGAAGTCGGCGGGGGGAAGAAATACAACGCTAAAACCCCATGCGCCGCTAACGGTGTTAATTTCCCGTTCTGTGTAGCCAGCCTCGGTGAGTTTTTCCTGATAAAACGCCAACAAAGCATCGCTGTCTTCGGAGGCAACTTGGAAGTTAAGGGCTTGCTGTTGGTAGGAATTAGGACTGTTAATTGCCCCCAGCACTCGGGGAGAACCAGCGGGTTTTGGCAGGGCCCGCAGCAGCTCCACCACGCCTTTTGCGGTAGCTTTGGTGGCTTGAACTGGGGTTTGCGTTGAAACTTGAGCTGTTAACTGATCCGTCAATGAAGCCGTATTAGGCTGGAGGGCCCATACCTGAGCCTGGGAAGCGAGTCCCAGTACCGCCAGCGGGGTCAACAGTGCCCAGCGACGCAAACCTTGAGAGAGCGAAGGGTAACCCATAGTTATTCCGTAAATATCGGTACTATTGTTAGCCTTTTCGTTTAAGCACAGGACATTTAGGGATTTCGCCCCACTGTGCCAGCTATGGCTTTGGCGTGCTCGAATCCTTGCCCCAGCAGTGCACCAAGCTCCTAGTAAGGTTTACATTTCCCGGCGCGAATTAGACCAATGCGTCGGGCGATCGCCCCCTCGTAGGACTGGAACGGCCCCCACACTTTGCGATGGGGGGACGAATCATGTTCCAATTGCTGTCCTTCAGAAATGGGAACAACGTCACAGCACCCGTCTTCAAGGGCAACAATGTACCAATTCACTTCAGCATCCTCGTCGTGCCCCGGCGATATTTGTTTTTCTTGATGGGTTTTCTCAGGATCCACATCGACATTGCGATGCTCCTGACCCGCTTCATATTTTTTGGCTAACACTGCTAACTTTCCTGGAACCCCAACTTATGACCATTGAATCATGAGTATCAACGGCCAATGCTGTGGCGACTCAGAATAATGTTACGAATGTGTTCTCAGCATCAGAAAACACTGCAAGATTTTCTGATGCTGAGCACTTTCACCATTTAAATCTCAAAGTCGTCATTAGGAGCTGTCATTATTTAAGCTTCAAAACCTTTAGCGATTAAGGTTTCAGCCCTGAGCACTTTTGGCGTTAAAAGGGCGTGTACGACCCACTACGCAAGGCTGCTGCTGCTTAATTGATGACACGCCCTAGCTGTGAGAGTTTTTTAGCCCCTAATTTTTTTGAGAGGGCGTGTACTCTCCACTGCGTATGCCTTCTGCCCCGTTGATTAGTGAAATGCCCTAGGGGGTTTGAGCATTTGCTCCTGTACCCACTTTTTGAACAAGTTCAGATAAGGCTCGAGCATATTGGGGATCGTCCAGGGTGCCGATGCGATCGCGGTTATCCACCAGGAACTCCCGCTGCTCATCGGACAATTCCACAATAATATCGGGCTCAATGCCTAACTTATTAATGTCTCGACCACTGGGAGTTAGGTATTTCGCCACCGTCACCGCCAACCCGGAGCCGTCCCCCAGATGACGCACTGATTGCACCAGCCCTTTACCAAAAGTTTTGGTGCCCACCAGCGTGGCCCGGTCTAAATCTTGAAGGGCTCCCGACAGGATCTCACTGGCGCTAGCGGATCCGCCATCCACAAGCACCACCAGCGGACGTTCAGTTAAGGGCTTGCCCTTCGCCACCTGGCGATCCACTTCTCCCTGGCGATTTACCGTGGACACGATGGTGCCTTCATCGAGCCACATGCGGGCAATTTCAATACTGGAAAATAGCAGTCCGCCTGGATTGGAACGTAGGTCCAAAATGTAGCCACCCACATCCGCTTTTTCCAGCTCCTTAATGGCGTCGCGCATTTCCACAGCAGCATTGCCATTAAATTGCGTTAGACGGATATAGCCCAGATGAATCCCCTTTTCTTTGCGCTCTTCCTGACGCACCGGGTGTAGCTCAATGCGATCGCGTCTAATGGGAAACTGCAATGTTTCATCATCGCGGGCGATCGTTAACGTCACCGTTGTGCCCACGGGACCGCGAATTAGCTTAACGGCATCATTAATATCCATCCCTTCAGTGGACTTACCATCAATCGCCACAATTTTGTCCCTAGCCAATACTCCGGCGGAGAACGCGGGTGAATCTTCGATGGGAGCCACCACCACCAGATCCTTCGTTTCTTCGTCCTGCCCTAGCTGAATGCCTACCCCGGTTAACTCACCGGAAGTATCGATTTGCATATTGCGGAATTCGTCAGGCTTAAGGAAGCGAGTGTAGGGATCCCCCAGCTTCTCCAGCATTTCTTCGATCGCCGCATAAGCTGCTTCCGGATTAGCATAGGTGCGATCACGCACATACTCAGTGCGCACCGCCATCCAGTCTTCCTGGTTGAAGGTGGCGTCTAAATAGTTACGATTAACGGCCTGCCAAACCTCGTCCACAATCTCGTTGGGATTGCTTTTGAAAAAGGCGTGTCCTTGGGAAAGGTGAATGCCTGCACCGGTTAAAGTGATCGCTGCAACAACGGTGGCTGTCGCCCCCAAGGCGAGATTTTTCTTCATGGTGGTCATAGGTTAGCTAAATACCGAATCGCTAATGCTAATGATTCAAAAGCCTGATTCCATCATACATGGCCAATTTTCTGAACCCGGTTTAGGTCTCAGGTATCCCTGAGAAACGGCGAATAAAGTTACGAGATTTTAAAATCGCGAAACCTTGTAAATGGCAATGGCACAGGTTGGACAGTGAGGTACCTTTGCGGAAGCCGTTGCCGAGCCCAAGGCTGCAGCCCCCGGTTTTTATTTATCGGTGGAGTCTGCCGGGTGCGGTATTCCTTGCTACGAGAAACCGCTAAACCTAGAGGGCTTACCTAGGGCAGCTTCCAACTCCCATTAAGCTTCGGGGCCGACTATTGCCATTGATGACGCACCTTAGATTATTCCGACGTTATCTAGCTGGTTGATGGTGTTGGCGATCGCGCCAGCAATATCGCCGCCTATTCCGGGAGCTGGCGATCGCCCTTCGTTAACGCCATTGGTTAGGAAGTGCAACCAGCCGGAGGAAAATCCATCGGAAGCAACTGCTGAAGCTACGTCGGGGTTGTTGGCTAAGTAAAAATTCTCGTCAAAAATATCAACTAGACGACCTTCCAGGGCTCCCGACTGAAGGAAATGCAAGAAAGGATCAACCTCTGCGTTGGCAATGTCGGGGTAGCGAGCCAAGTAGTCGTCGCGGTCAAACCATAGATTAAGCCCATCGCCTAACAGGTCAGCCACTGTCTCTCCCGTGAGCAAATCCGTAGCAATGGACAGCACGGGAGCAAAACTCAAAGGTCCTCCGACGATCGCCCCAAGAATAGGCAGGGCATCATCCACCACGTCGGCAATGTCATCGGGAGTCACTGAAAAATCAGGTACCACGCTGCTCACCAACGCATTCACCCCATCGGCAAGGGCATTGGAGACGGGTTCTCCCGTTAAAACGTCATTAATTGAATTGGCATTTTGGTCGAGAAAGCTGCTAATTTGCGGACCGAGGGTGCTGGGATCAATATCCTCAAGCACGTCGTCTAATTCGTCTTCGATATCGTCAATAATTTCGGCAAAGGTCAACATGGTAGAGGTGCGGCTGCTGTGTGAAGTTAGTGCGAAACGGGATCAGCGGACAAGGTCGCGACGGGAGCGGGAGCTTCGATGGTTTCTGTTTCTACGTTATCTTTTCTTACGCCGTCTGCGGTTTCTGTGCTTTATCTCCGCGCCACTGCTTTGAAAGATTAATCTCAAGAGATTAATCCCAAGAAACTAACCCTAAAAAATCAATTTAAATCACCCTTTGCAAAGGGTTTCCAGGGTGGGTACGAAGTTGGGGTAGGAGATAGCGGCGGCTTCAGTTCGATGGTTTTTCATCGATTCTTTAGCCAACGAGGCGGCGATCGCCAGCCCTATAGCAATGCGGTAGTTCGTATAACTATCGTCGAGGCTCCCTGTAATAGGGTTCCCTCAACCCTTTCTAAACCGTCAGGGTGCTCGATAATACTCGCCCCCATGCCACTTAACTCACTGGCCGCCCATAACCGGTCAGCGATCTGCACTGGCCGTCTCATCAATGTGTCGATCAGGAACTTTTAACCCTGGGGCTTCCTAGCGGCAAAGGCGCAGTACACGAGGGCTGAGACAACGCAGATGGGAAATAAAATGAAGACCATCCAAGGCATTACCGCCGCCGCATGGAAACTGGATCCCATATCAACGCCCAGCAAATAACAGCGACCTACGCCTCCAGCATTGGCTAAACATTGCCCTGTTCCGGCTAACCCTACGACCCAGTACACAAAGGAAACGCCAGCAATTAGCGGTGCAAACCAAAAGTAGAAAATGCTGAAAGTGCCCAAAATAATCCGGTTTGGGCGGCTATAGCTTTTGTAAATTAGCGCTAGCAAAACGATAAACACGCTAATGCTCAACGGTGGAATGGTGAGCAGGCTTCCCACAGGAACAAGCCAATTCCAATCCACCAGCATTTTTATCATTTGCCCCAGGCTAATCCCCCCGACAGAGCACATCTGTTGGGTTTCACCGAACATTTGACACCCTAGGAACTTCCCCAGCCCAACAAGCAACGTTGCAAGTACGATTGGCAGCACTATGCTTATCAGAACTAGTGCGATTAAATATCGTTTCTGAGACCTATTTAGGGAGATAGATTTACCCAGAAAATGCTTCATTGTCCTGGCTCGGTTACGGTAATCAACGGCAGAGGGTTTCCAGGGTAGGGACGAAGTTGGGGTAGGAGATGGCGGCGGCTTCGGCTCGATGGATTTCCGTCGGTCCTTTCGCCACTAAAGCGGCGATCGCCAAACTCATAGCAATGCGGTGATCCGTATAACTATCGGTCGAGGAACCCTGTAGTAGGGAGCCCCCAACTACTTCTAAGCCGTCAGGGTGCTCGGTAATACTCGCCCCCATGCCACTTAGCTCACTGGCCATAACCGCTAGGCGATCGCTTTCCTTCACCCGTAATTCCGCCGCATCGCGAATGACTGTTTTGCCCTTGGCGCAGGCCGCCGCCACCGCCAAAATGGGAATTTCGTCGATGGATCGAGGAATTACCGCCCCAGAAATTTCGCAGCCTTGGAGCTGGCTAGTGCGCACTCGAATATCGGCCACCGGCTCCCCCGCCGCGTCCCGCTCGTTTTCCAGGGTCAAGTCCGCCCCCATATCTCGCAGCACTTCCAAAACGCCAGTGCGGGTGGGGTTAATGCCCACATTTTCTACCACCAAATCGGAGTCGGGCGCGATCGCCCCAGCCACCAGCCAAAATGCCGCCGAGCTAATATCCCCGGGCACAATCACCCGCTGTCCCGTTAATTTTGCCGGTCCCATCACCGCCGCGCTGATTTCATCGGGATCCACCTTTACCGTGGCGCCAAAAGCTTGCAGCATCCGTTCGCTGTGGTCCCGGGACAAAGCCGGCTCAATCACCTTGGTTTCCCCCTCGGTCATAAGCCCCGCCAACAGCAAACAGGATTTAACTTGGGCTGATGCAATGGGGGAGCGGTAGGTCATGGGGTTGAGCGATCGCCCCTGTACCGCCAACGGAGCCAGGGTGTTGCCTTCCCGTCCCCAAATTTCAGCCCCCATTTCCTTCAGGGGATTAATCACCCGACCCATGGGGCGCGATCGCAAGGAATCGTCGCCGGTAACCGTGAAATAGCGATTCTGATGGGACGCCAAAATTCCCAACATCAGCCGCAGGGTGGTGCCCGAGTTGCCCGCGTTCAGCACACCAGTGGGCTCCTGCAAATTGCCGAGCCCGATGCCCTGTACCGTCACTTGTTCAGTATTTAATTTGCTAATTTCTGCGCCCATTGCCCGAAAGCAAGCGGCCGTACTGCGAGGATCTTCCCCTAACAAAAGCCCCTCAATGGTGGTGGTGCCCTCCGCCAGTGCCCCCAGCATTAGGGAGCGGTGGGAAATGGATTTATCTCCGGGAATTTGCACCCGTCCCCGCAGCCGCACGCCCCCATCGGGGGGAGTAATTGTCAAAGTTTGCTGGGGACCGTTGAACTGGGACGTTATGATGGGCTTGGGCATTGATAGTCGCTGACGATTTTGTCGTCTTCTTTTTTGTCTTTTTTACGCTTTCTTGCGGGTGCATCGGCACTGCTGGGGTCACTGTAGTGCCTTTAGGGGGCGATCGCTCAAACCGTTTCATACCCTTCAGAAACAGGCGCAGCAAATTTTTCCCAGGCTGATCCCAAAGCAGTTCATACCCCAACCCTGGCAGCCCCATTCAAGACACGTATATGTTGCGTAGGCGAGGTCCTTCAGGCAATTCTTTCCAAGGAATCTCCCGCCGTTTTTTCAGCAAGCTTTCTCAAATCGCCACCCAACCCTTCCAAGCTCAATTGTCTAAGTCCACGTCCTGTAGCAATTTTGCCCCGCGCCATGTTTGCCCGCCACCGCAAATTAGTTAATCTCTCCCTAATCTCCCTCGACTTACCGCTGCAGTCGTCCATTCGCACCACCGCCGTTTTGTATCGCAAAGATCGAGAGCGGTGCCATATTTTGTTTTCGGAGCCTTTATTGGCAGAAACGCCCAGCTCTGATGCCCCCAACGGTCAGCCCAACTCCCCTGATGAGACACCCCAACGCCCTCAGGAAAACCAGAATCTATTTGGTCTGGCGCCCTCGTCCCAATCAGGATCGGTGGAAACTTTGCGCGATCGCCACCTGTGGCTAGAAATTTCCCCCTACCGCGCCATTTTGACCATGCAAGGCAACGGCGGATTTAGCTATCGTCACCTATGGGAACAGGGCGTGTATGGCACCAGTCGCTACTGGCTACAAACCAGCAAAAATCGCCCCCACGAACAGCTGCGGCTTCGGAACTTTACCCGGTCCTACGCGATGGAAGGAAAAGGCATCCCCCAATCTTTCCGGCTGGAATACGAACTGTGGACCCAAAAACTCAGCCTGGGACGCTATGTGCTCAGCTTGGAAGTGCAATAGCTGGAATTTAAGGACTGGGATTTGAGGACTGGGATTTGAGGACTACAGGCGGATTGTCGTTAATCTTCAGGTTTTTCTAATCAGATTTTTCTAAATAGTATCGATAGCGATCGCCCAGTGCCTCCGCCGACAATCCTTGGGTCCAATACTCCACCAAAGCGTTCCCAAAGGCTTGGGTGTCTGTTGCAATATCGTCCGTGGGTCTCAATAGCAGCGGCCACAGCTCCAGCAAATTAAAGCCAGCGGTTTTTCCCTTACGCTCCGCCACGTCTGCCACCTGGGTGAAATCTGGCGTCTCCAGCAAACTAAACAGGTCGTAGGCCATTTGTAATTTGCCCACCACCACCGGCATTTGTTCAACGGGGATTTTTTCCGCCAAAAGATACGCCAGCCCCGGCTGTCCCGTGGTCATCGTGGAAATAAACTGTAGCGCTGGACTTTTTAAAAATGTTGCCAGCCCCTGGGTGGTGGACATTTGAAAAGCGTATTTATCAATTAACCGAGCGGCGGCGATACTGCGAGCCTCCAAGCTTTGCAAAAATCGCCCCAGTCGCTGTTGCTTTGCCGGCGCCAGGGCGTTTAGCAAAGCCGTCGCCAGCGGATCCGCTGCCCAGCTTTGGCGATCGCGCTCCCCATCCCAAGTCACCAGGGGCAGCACCTGGGTCACCGCGTCCCCCAACACCTCTTGGCGATACCCCACCGCCTCGCGAATATTCGCCTCCTTGGGCAAGTTTCCTCGCTGCCAATCATAAGGAGGCTGCCACTCCCGCTTCGGGCGCACCCGATCCACCTGGGTTACCACTGCAATCACCGGTACCGAGTCCCCATCGTCTTCAGCCTCTGTCACTGCCTGGATAAACTCCCGATCCATCCTCGGAGCCGGGTCCAGCGCCGGGGTCACTAACAGCACCACATCCGCCACCTGGGCCACTTCCACTAGGCGATCGCCCTCAGCGGAACCATAGGCCTGCTCGTATCCCGGACTGTCCCACAAATTAAGCTGCTCCCCCGTGGGCAAGGTCCATTGGTAAGCTTCAAACTTATCGGTGCTGGGCAGCAGGTCAGTCTCTGCCTGGCGATCGCTAAACAAAGTATTAATCAAGCTACTTTTCCCGGCCCCCGTGCGCCCCACCAGCACAATATTTACCGGCTGCTGGTCCATGCTTTCCGGCGACGTCGCCTGGTTGAAAATTTCTCGAAGGGTCGCCGTTTTGGGTGGCAGCAGTTTCGAACCGGATTTTGGGTTCGATTGAGATTTGGCAGATGGGGTTAATGTGGCTGTCTCATAGGCGTCGCCACGGTATAGGGCAACCGCCCGAGCACTTAAGTTTCGCAGGGCGGCCTCTCGCAGCAGCTGCCCCAAATTGCTAATTAATTCCTGGGTGGCGCGATCGCTGGACCCTTGGCTGACGGTTTTCGCCGCCGCCACCGCCGGATTCAGCACCCACTGAGCCCAATCCCACACTTTCACCACTCGCCGCGCTGAGGGCTCCCATTTTTGATACAGCTCGTAAGCTCCATAGGCTTCGGCAATGGTGACCCGCCCTAGCACTGGCGATAGCTGTTCCATCCACTGACCCAGATCATCCACCGTTCCCCGCATCAAGCTGTAAGCCTGGGGCACATAGATATTTAGCAGGGGATATTTAACCTCCGGGTTGCACGCCAGCGCCGTTTCCCGCACCAGTATTTGACAGCGCTCCCAAAACTGATCCCAATCTTCCCAAAGGGGCGCATCGCCCATGGCATCAGCCAAACACTGATCTAAAACCTTTTGCGCCGTTGCCCCCCGTTGGCTGCCGCCATCAGCCACAGCCGTCGCTTTATTCACCTCATCGGTCAGCTCAGCGATCGCCCGTTCCGCCGCCCCCGCCCCCGTTTTGGCTCGAAGCCACCGCACCACCAACCAGCGCCAGCCCACCCCCACCAGCACAATAATTGCCCAAATCCAGTTCAGTCCCCAGGTGTGAATTTGTATCGCCGCCGCCACCAGTAAGAAACCAGCGATCGCCCCCAATGGTCCTAGTAATACCAGTCCTTGCGATCGGGTCAACTTAGAAAAAGGCATATGCCGGCAGATAACGAAATACATCTGCGCACCCGTTTTAGTGCGCCTTACCGTATTTTAAACAGGACTATTTTTATCGCCCCTTGACCCAATGCGTTACATCTATTTGCACGGCTTTGCTTCCAGTCCCAAATCAAAAAAAGTGCAATATCTCAGAAACTGTATTGCGGATCGCAATATCACCTTGGAAGCGCCAGATTTAAACCAGGGAGGATTTGAAAACCTAACCCTGACCCGCCAACTGGAGCAGGTAACTGAACTCGTCGGGGGCGATCGCGCAGTCTTAATTGGTTCCAGCTTTGGTGGACTGACAGCGGCATATCTGGGCGATCGTCTCAAAGACCAAATTGCTCACCTAATCCTCCTCGCCCCCGCCTTTGGCTTCCCCCAGCGATGGCGCGATAACCTTAGCCCAGAAAAGCAAAAGCATTGGGAGAGCACCGGAGAAATGTTGGTGTACCACCACGGCGAAGAGCAAGAGTGCTCCTTAAACTACAGCTTTTGGGAAGACGCCCAGCGCTACGATTGGACCCAAATTTCCAACACTGTTTCCACTCAAATTTTCCACGGCATCCACGACGATACGGTGCCCGTTAAATACAGTCGCCAGTACACGGAAGGGCGTCATTGGGTGGAACTAGTGGAATTGGACAGCGACCATCGGCTGAGCGACCCTCCTTCCTTAACCAAAATTGCCACAGCCCTTCTCAACACAATCCCGTAGCAGCAATCCGACATGGGTTTCAAACTAATCAAGACTTACGCAAGACATGCTGCTTGAGTCCCCGAAAAACGCTGAATTGGCGTCCCCCCTTATCCATGGGTTCCCGAGGGAGGATCCTTACCATTGACATCGTTCGACTGCACAAAATCAGCTCAAATCTGCTTCCCCCCTTACCAAGGTGGGACTGAGGGGGGATCCTTCCCTTAAACCCCGTTACCAAGACTTCCCGCGCTACCGGCTCAAGCACCAGAGGATCCCCCCCTTAATAACGGAGCTTTGCGTCGAACTAACGTCCTTGAACGTTTTGTTTGAAGTTGGGATGCGAGGTAAAGGGTATGAAATTACCACGTCCCCCTCGGTAAGGGGGCTTTATGTTGGTCCTGTTAATGAAAGCTGTATAGATAAAGGGCTATTGGGCGAACATGCCTCAGCAAAAAATCGACCTGAACAACACAAGTTGTCAGGTCGATCTGTGGTGGTTTTACAGAGGAAATACAATTCGCTCTCACCTACGGCGCCCATAAAGTCGCCATAGGTTTAAAGCAAGACTCTAGAACGAGAACGTTGTACGCACAGTTCCGATTACCACGTCATCATTGTCGCTGTCCTGCTGGGGAGAGAGCAACCAGATAAAGCCAGGAGTGATGGTGATGTTATCGCTGACCTTAATCTTGTAAGCCGCCTCTAGGTGAAGAGGAACATCGCTCTCGAAGCCGCTGTCGCCATCAGCACTGCTTAGGTAAGGAGCAGCACCGAAAAGCACATAGCCGAAGTTACCTTCTGCAAAGAGATCCTTCAGTGCCAACACACCTGCGTAGGTCAATACTTCACCGTCGCCATCGTCGACGAAGTCAGCATCAATGTAGCTAAACCAGCCGCGCAAGCTTACCTTAGGGGTGATGTCCCACATAGCGTTAACACCAAAGCTGTTGGTGCGAACGCCCTCGTCGGTGTCCAAACCAATGCCGTCGGTGTTCAGGTTGCCCAAACCGGTACCGGTGCCACCCAAAGCAAAAGTGCTGCGGGGGTCATAGCCGTTGATGTAGGTCAAACCAAACTTAAAGTTGCTGGAAGGCTGAACTTTGACGTGAGCCATCGCAGAGTAGTTACCGTTGAACAAGCCACGCCCTTCAGCGGGGTCGTTACCGCCACGAGCCAAGTAGCCAGCGTTCAAAGTAATAACGTCGCTAAGCTGATACTTCAAACCCACACCTTGACCGCCTAATCCTAGACGGAAGATGGCATTACGCTCACCAAAGCGGGATAGGGCGCCGTTACCGCCACCACCAGCTTCTAGACCCTGGTTCATGGTGTCGGTGTAGAAGTGGTGACCACCCAAGCTAGCCATCGCATAAACGGTTAGCTGATCACCAACGGGGAAGACGTAGTGTAAACGGTCTAGGCGGAAGGTGTTGTCGCCAGGGCCATCAAAGGCAAAGCGACCTTCGTTGGTGCCGATTTCGTTGGCGAAGGAGTTGCCGATGTTGCCGGTGGTCAAGCGGGTAAATAGCTTGTCCTTACCGGTGAAGCTGGAAACTAGCTGCAAACGAACCCGGTGGGCAAAGACGGTTTCAGAGTCATCGTCGTCGGTGAAGCTATCAGCCAGGTTGAATACAACCTCACCTACCAACTTGGTGGTGGTGGAAAACTGATTGGCTTCCAGTTCAGAGGTGCGGGCCTCTAGGGCATCCACACGACCGCGAATCTCAGCTAGCTCAGCGGCAAACTCCTCCTGAAGGCGCTGCAAGGTTTTCAGGTCTTCCTTGGTTGCCAAAGGATCGGTGGCAGCAGCAATTAGTTCGTTAACGCGGTCCAAGCAGGCGTTCAAACCGGCAGCAAACTCATAACGAGTTAGGGCACGGTTGCCGCGATAGGTGCCGTCGGGATAACCAGCAATACAGCCGTAGCGCTCCACTAGGGATTGCAGTGCCTGGAAAGCCCAGTCGGTGGGGGATACGTCACTTAGCTGGGATACGGAGGTAACCTGCTCCATTCCCGACATAGCGGTGACTTCTTGCAGATACTCAACGGACGAAGCTTCTTCTGTTGCTTCTACTTCCGTTGCTTCAAATTCAGCTACTTCAACGGTTTCTACTGCGTCTACCTGCTCTGCACGGGCAGGCTCAGTGGCGATCGCTGCGAAGACTCCGGCAGATGCGGTTAATGTCGCTAGACCCAGCTTTAGATTCAATAAGCGTTTCATGTAATAACCTCGAACTCACTCCTCACTAGTACGCGCGGTCTGGGTAATGACTCCAGCACAGCTTTAACTACCTATTGGCAACCTAGCTGTTCAGGCAGTCGGTCTAGCCACTATAGCTAAAATGACGCCTACGAGAATTCTCCCTGAACCTGCAAGCGGTACTGGGCACATTTGCTAAATAACCCATGCGCACAGGAAAAAATATCAGTCTTGAGAAGGACTAAATGTGATCAAGGCAACCAAATTTTAATTTCTATGACGTGGTTATGAAGCTATTGAATTGATTAAGTGCAGGTTATGAATAGATATTTTTTTGCGCATTCCAGCACGCTATCGACACGTTGAATTCTGGGTTTCAAGGGCATGTTTGGAGTAGATGTTTTAGACGTCGTTTTAGATATTGCGTCGCGTCGCGTCTCTAGCCCATGCTCTAATCCATTGCCCATGGTCGTTAGGTGGGTAGTATTGCCGTAGCGCGAAGCAAAATTATCGAAACAAAGTCTAAGGCAGGAGTATCAATGGCATCTAAGCGAGTGATTAAAACTGACAAGGCTCCCAATCCGGTGGGTCCTTATAATCAAGCGATCGCCGCCACGGGGGAAATGATCTTTGCGTCAGGGCAAATTGCCATTGACCCCAGCACCAATACCCTGGCTCACGAGGGTGATGTGGAGAAGCAGACAGCGCTGGTAATGAGCAACTTGGCGGCGGTGCTGGCGGCGGCGGGAGCTACCTTTGCTGACGTGGTGAAAACTACAATTTTTTTGGCGGATATGAACGACTTTGGCGCGGTTAATGGGGTGTATGCCCAGTCCTTTGATGAGGCGACGGCTCCAGCGCGGGCAACGGTTCAGGTGGCGCGCTTACCGAAGGATGTGCTGGTGGAAATTGACTGTGTCGCGGTCATTTGACGGACATAAAAAGCGAACCTGACCTCCGGATCCGAAGGCAAGGTTCGTTAATCGTTATTGGGGCGTGCTGAAGGAACGTCAGTTCGATGGCACAAGATTAGTTCAAATTTGCTTCTCCCGGATAAAGGGGAGGACTGAGGGGGGATCCTTACCTTACGCCCCGTCACCAAGATTTTCTGCGATCGGCTTAAGCATCAGAGGATTCCCCCAACTCCCCTTGGCAAGGGGGGCTTTTCGTCGACCTGACGTTAAGGAGCAAAAGGCTAAGACTTTTACCGCTCCTGCCCCCTTGGATTAGGGCGCGTCATCCATTGAGCACCAGACGCCTTTACACAGCAGGAGGAAGGGCACCTCCTTTCAAGACAGGATCGTCTGGGGGCTGAAATCCTCGCCGCTAAAGGCTTTGAAGTTCAAATAATGACAGTCCTTAGTTGATTGCGATCGTCTGTGATTCACCAGTGCCGGGGAAGGTTGCGTCATATTCGTCCTGAAGATCGTCCAGTTCTTCAAGGGCCTGATTAACGTCCAGGCGCAGCGCCCCCAGGTCGGGAGTTTCAAGGAGATTTAATAACCAGTCTCGCTGAGCCAGAACGGCTTCAATTTTGGTTTTCAGGGGCTGAGTTTCCATAAAAGTACTGACCAGAGAAAATACCGGATTAAGGTTACGGGCGTGACTTCGTGCATTTCGCTCAATGGTTTGCAAATGCTTCTAAAGACGCCTTTTACAAAAATATACGGATTTGCTGGCTAAAAATAGCTTTTGGAGAAATTAGGCAGTGGAAAAGGCTCCTGGGGCGATTCCTCACTGGTGTCGGCCATGGGCGATCGCGACCTCTGACATACACCGTCCCTAGACTCTCGCGACACTTCCAGCCGCCGATTGTGCAAATCCACCACAATGTCTGGGTCTGGCTCCGAATCCGCCAGCGCAGATGATGACAGCCCTAGCCGTTTAGGAGGGCTTCCACAAATTCGTAGCTAGAGAAGGGGCGGAGATCTTCCACCTTTTCACCGGCGCCAATAAAGCGGATCGGTAGTTTAAGTTGCTGAGCTACAGCGATCGCCACCCCCCCCTTTGCCGTGCCATCTAACTTAGTCAATACAACGCCGCTAAGCTGGGCCGCTTCAGCAAACAGCTTCGCCTGCTGTAAGCCGTTTTGTCCCAACGTTGCATCCAGAACTAGCAACGACTCAATGTAAGTTCCCGGCGCTTTCTTGTCCACAATGCGCCGCATTTTGCTCAGCTCTTCCATCAAGTTTTTCTTGTTCTGCAATCGCCCCGCTGTGTCCACCAACAGCAGCTCGATATCGCGGGACTGGGCAGCGCTGATGGCATCGAACACCACCGCCGCTGGGTCCGTATTTTGCCCCGGGTTGGCAACTACATCTACGCCGGAACGTCGTCCCCATTCCTGCACTTGTTCCACTGCTGCTGCTCGGAAGGTGTCCGCCGCCGCAATCAGGCATCGATAGTCAGACTTCGTGGCTAACCGCGCCAACTTACCGATGGTGGTGGTTTTTCCGGCTCCGTTAACGCCGGTCATCAGCCATATATTCAACTTTTCTTTTTCCGGCACCAGCATTGGAATCATGGTGATGTCGTCACCGGGCTTGCGTGCTGGCTCGTCGAGCAGGTCCCGAAGAATTTTTTTCAGATAGGCGATCGCTTCATCGGGGGGCAGCGTTTCCTCTCGCAATTTCTCTTGAAGCGCGTCAATAATTAAATCCGTCGCCGTAACGCCCACGTCTGCTTGAAGCAATAATGCTTCGATTTCTTCGATAGCCTCGTCGTTTAGCGGTCCCTGACCAAAGACGCTTTTCAGGTCATTAACCAATCCTTGGCGAGTTTTATCCAGCCCCTTCCGCAACTGATTTAGCCATGAGATTTCCTCAAGGGAAACATCTTCAGGACGGCGTCCCTGGGCGGCTAAAACTTCCGCTGACCAAATAAAATTCTCGTCAAATTCAATAATCGGCTCTGGCGGTTCTTCTTCCTCTTCCATTGGGTCGGGCTCAGGAAGGATCGCCTCAGCTTTGACCCGCTCGACCCGCTCTTCCCGTTCCGCTTCAGCACGCTCTAAAAATGAAACTGGCGCGGCAGCTTCCTGCGGCGGCTCAGGCTCTTGCGGCGGCTCAGTAACCGGCGTTTCCGTGATCTCGGTGCCCGCCGCTGATTCGGCGGTTGCCTCGGTGACGGACGCTTCAATAGTCTCAGTGTCTTCCGCTGCCCCTTCTGCCGTTTCTTCGTCTGCCTCCTCTACATCTTCAGTCGCCTCCGCTGCGACCTTTCTCTCATCCGCCGTTTCTTCGTCTGCCGTTTCTTCGTCTGCCGCCTCTACGTCTTCAAGCGCTTCTGTTGCTTCAGTAACGTCGGCTTCGGCAACCTCTGCCTCCTCGGCTTCCGTTGCTTCTTCCGCCTGCTGCTGCACATTTTGGTATGCAGCCTTTGCCCATGCCAAATAGTCTAGGGAAACCTCGTCCTCATCACTGGCATCACCACTGGCATCGCCATCGGCACCATCGGCAGCGGAATCCCCGCTTTCTGGCCCTACATCTTCGGATTCAGCCGCTATGGTTTCGGATTCAGCGGATTCACTGGTGGTCTCAGCCCCTGTTTCAGGCTGCTCCTCTGGCTTGCTTTTCTCGTCATATTGGCGGCGGAACCAGTTAAAAACCATGAAACTTTACGGGCAGTTAGGACTAATTAAGTACAGTGAAATCCTGAATACAGCTTGGATTCTAGGGCATCTTAGGATTTATCGCGGGCGGCTTTCCGAGCGGCTCTCTGGGCAGACTTTTGAGCATCCACCACTCGACGCAGAACCCCATTTACAAATCGGTAGCTTTCTTCGTCGCTATAGCGCTTTGCCAACTCAACCGCTTCGTTAATGGCTACCCGGTCCGGTGTGCCCACATAGCGCAACTCCACCGTTGCCAACCGTAAAATATCTGCATCAATACGCGCCAGACGGCTAATATGCCAATCCTGCATCACGCCGTCCAGGTACTCATCCACGTCGTCGCGATATTTCATCACCGCTTCAATTAGTTCCAGAGCAAATGCCCGCAACTCAGGCTGCTCCGCCGATTGCAGCAGCACGGGAAAGTCGATCGCCATCCCCACCCGTTCAATGGCGGACTGGGTTTGTTCAATGGCTTCTCGCACTAAAGCGATCGCCTGCTTCGCATCCCCTGCCTGGATACTTTCTTCCAACATTTCGGTTTTATTGAGGCGATCATTCCCCCGCTGTAGGCTACCGCCTGCCCTTTCCAAAGCTTCGCGAGCTTCCGTTTGGAGGGTTTTTACCGCCGATGCCAAAATTTCTGACAGGTCTTGGGCACCCCCGGTTTCTGCCTTAGGATCCAGCTTGGACGGTAGCTGGCTGATGGCCAGCAGGGCAAGTTCTCGGGCGATACGGCGGGTTTGCATAGGGGCGGCTCAAAATATAGAGGGCCGGGAAACAAGATGGACGTTGAATGGAAGCTTAGACAACAGCTATTGGAATAACAGCTACGTATTACTGGCTTATGTATCGCCAGCAGATGTTGTCAATACGCGTAAGCCAGATTGGATAAGGCTTAACCTTGATTTGACAGGGATTTGCCGCGAATTTGCCGGGTAGAATTGCCTACTCGGGCGATCGCCCCGTCACTGCTAGGGGACACAATTCCGCCCGACACCAAAATCTTGAACGCATCTTCCACAGACAGAGACAGCTCAATTACATCCGTCACCGGAATGACACAATACCACCCGGAGGTGGGGTTCGGCGTGGTGGGCAAAAAGACGCTAAGCATATCTTCGTCAAGCTGAGACTGAATTTCCGGTCCCGCCTGCCCCGTCACAAAGCCCAAGGTCCAAAGACCCCGGCGCGGATATTCCAGCAGCACCACTCGCCGAAAACGCTGGCTAGAATCCTGGAGCAGCGTTTCTAACAGTTGCTTCAACGTGCGATAAAAGCTGCCCACCAGGGGAATGCCCTGCACTACCCGCTCGCCGTTGTTTAGCAGCCACTGCCCGGCAATATTTCGCGCCATCAGCCCCAGCAGCAAAATTACCGACAGGGGTACCGCAAGACCAATTAGTAAATCCAGCAGGGTAACAACCCACGGCTCCAAATTGAACTGGGCAAAGGGATTAAACCGTTTGGGAAGGCTGGTGACCACCTCAATGGTGTTGCGCCCCAAGGTAATGGTTAACCAAATAGTGGTGGCCAAGGGAATTGCCACCAACAGGCCAGCAATCAGATCGTTTTTTAGATTCTGTTTAAATCGGTCAAATTTAGACAACGTGGCGTCCCCAGCGTCTTATGTCTTTTGCAGCCCTTATGGTACCAATATCCCCGACCGAAGGCGCTCAAAGGCACTACTATTTTTAAAGACCCTTTGGTATTTATGCCTAAGGGACGAATAAGCCCACGGAGAGGATGGATCGTGACTGGACGCGCAACTGGAGCCAAAATGACGTCAACGGGGAAACTTTTAGAAAAGTTCTCAGTTCAATATTTGGCTCGGCATCTGAGGAAAGTCCCTATGACTGTGGCGGCGATCGCCCTTTCCCTGGCCCTTGCTGTCAGTTTGTGGATTTCGGGGACAAATCCGGCGATCGCATCCCTGACCGACGATCGCTTCGACGGCAATATCTTTGCCTTGTATGCGGGAAACGGCTCTTTGGTTCCCCCCAAAGTAAAGCTGGCTGATTCTCTGGCGCGGGAAAAGCCTGCCATTCTATTTTTCTATGTGGACGACAGTGCCGACTGCAAGAAGTTTTCGGGCACCGTCTCCCGACTGCAGGCGTTTTACGGAAAAGCAGCGGACTTTATTCCCCTCCTGGTCGATGCCTTACCGCCGGAAGGGTCCAACGACTCCACTAAAGCCGCCTTCTACTACCGAGGGCGCATTCCCCAAACGGTGGTGATTGACGGCAGCGGTAAAGTGGTTCTCGACGAGGTGGGGCAAGTGCCCTTTGAAACGGTGGATGATCGCCTAAGGGACGTGTTTGACCTATTGCCGCGCACCGAGTCCGTTGAGCTGCGTCGCCGCACTTTAAATGAAGTCAATATTGAAGTGGAACAGGTGAAAAGATAGGGGCTCTGATAGGTTGCCTAGACAATTGCAGGTTATTCAGAGAATTGCCGAAAAAATTACCCTTTTTAAGGGCGCGGAACGGATTTTGAAAACTGAGGTTACAGTGGTGGGGTCTTTTTGGAGAGTGCATCGTGTCCAATTCTGTACCGCCCGGTTCCTCTAATTCCAATCCCAACGAGGAAACTAATTTAGTTCCCACATCTCGCTCATCGCGTCCGGTGGAAGCGGAAGAATGGTGGGCGATCGTTATCGCAATTTTGGCGATGGGAGGGATTTTTTGGTGGACCATAGGGCGTAGCCAGTTTTCCCTGAGTTTCCTGTCCTCCGCTACTGACGATTCCTCCGCAGAAGTGACCGGCGGTGCGCCTAACCAAGAGTTTAACGGTGCTGATGGCGGTGCCCAGAATGGTGCCGATGGTGGACTTCTTCGCGGTATTGGCGCAGTGGGAGGCGGCATTGGGTTCGGCGGTGGAGATGCTGGTAATGGAGCCGGCGATGGTGCTGGTGGTGAAGGTTCCGTCGTGGATGGTGCTGGTGGCAACGGTGCTGAGTCCGTTGACGGCGATGGAGATGATGGAGGCGATCGCCGGGAAGTGGCCAGCGAAGCCAACAGTCCCACACGGGGCGATGTACCGCCGCCGCCTTCGGAAGCAGTGGATTCCACGGCTACGGAGGGTGGGACCACTCCAGATGCAGCTCCCCCTTCTCCCCCTCCTGCGCCCCAGGCATTTGATGATGTGCCCGATGATCACTGGGCAGCGCCTTTTGTGAATCAAGTCACCCAGCTAGGCTTTATTGAGGGTTTTCCCGACAACACATTCCAACCGGACGCTCCGGTTAATCGGGCTCAGCTCGCTGCCATCGTGGCCAAAGCTTATAGCGATCGCCAACCCACCGCACCGGCCACCCCATTTAGTGATATTGCCGCTGATTTTTGGGGCACCGAAGCGGTTGCCAAAACTGTCCAAATGGAATTTATGAAAGGCTATCCCAATGCTACTTTCGACCCGGAACGTCCCATTCCCCGTCTGGAAGCGTTGCTGACTTTTGTTTCGGGCTTAAAGTTGAAGCCTCAGGGCAATCCCGATGAGGTGCTAGGACAATTCCCCGACGGTGACCAGGTGCCCGGCTGGGCGCGCCCGGCGATCGCAGCAGCGGTGGAAAATCGTCTGCTGGCTAATCCCGAAGCCCAAACCTTGGATCTACAAACCCCCGCAACCCGCGCCGATATTGCCGTGATGAGCTACCAGGCTTTAACTAGCGAAAACAAAGTCGGTCCCGTGGAATCACCCCACATTTTGGGCACAAAGTAAGGGATCCACAGATAAGGCACTTAACCAAAAGATCTCAGGGACGCATAGCTGCGTCCCTTTTTTATGGGTAATTTTCTGGGGTGAATGGCGATGAAAAGACTGACGATGAAAAGACCTATGACTTGGGAAACCGCTGCAATACATCTGGCGATCGCAACGCCGCCACAGTTTTACAGCCTGCGCAAAACATAGCTGTCTTTAGCTCCGCCGTCAGCGCCTCAATTTCGAAGGCGATCGCCTCCTCTGATTCAGCGGCTGCCTTCAAAAACGGCATCGCCAAACCGGCCAGATCTGCCCCCAGCGCCAACACCTTTGCCGCATCTAACCCTGTCCGCAGCCCACCCGAGGCAATCAATGGCACTTCGGGATCCACCTCCCGCACCGATGTCACGCAATGGGCCGTAGGATACCCCCAATCTCGAAAGGTGCGTCCCAAACGCCGCTGCAACGGATCCTCTGCCCGAGCGCTTTCCACCTGGGCCCAGGACGTTCCTCCCGCCCCCGCCACGTCGATCGCCGCCACCCCCGCATCCAGCAACGCCCGAGCCATCGCCCCTGAAATACCGTTACCCACTTCCTTCGCAATCACCGGCACCGGCAACGCGGCACACACCTGTTCAATTTTTGGCAGCAAATCAACAAAATTGCGATCGCCCCTGCTTTGCACCGCCTCCTGAAGGGGATTTAAATGCAAGATCAGCACGTTCGCCTCCAAGGTATCCACCACCTGCCGACACTGATCCACACCGTAGGAATAGTTCAGTTGCACCGCGCCCAAATTCGCCAACAGCACCGCATCAGGCGCCAGCGATCGCACCGCAAAAGTACGCTCCGTTTCCGGGCGCTCCACCGAAACCCGCTGGGATCCCACCCCCATTGCCAATCCATAGGCTTGAGCCGCCCGTGCCAGCCGCCGATTAATTTCCTGAGCCAAATCCGTGCCGCCAGTCATCGATGAAATCAACAGTGGCACCGGCAAAGCATGCCCTAAAAAATCGACGGTACAGTCCAGATCCTCAAACCCCAGCTCCGGCAAGCAACAGTGACGGAACCGGTAGCGCTCCAGCCCTGTCGTCAAAGACTCACACTGAACATCGTCTTCCAAACAAACCTTTAAATGGGTTGCCTTGCGTGCCTGGGTTTCCCCTCCAACAACATGAGACGCCTCCGAAGAGTTAATGGCGCTATCAGTGGTATGTGGTTTTGCTTCAAAGGTTTTTCGGGGATCCCTATCAGGGGCAACTGTCCCCTCGTCTGCGGCAACCGTCCCCAAACCGCTGTTCTTTGCCTCTCCAAAACCCTTTAACCTCGACTCTCCCATCAAGCAAACTCCCAAAAACAACACTATCCATTGTCCAAGACCCTCGCCCCCTCCCCCAAAACCGAAACCACACTTCACCAAACCACTTCAATGGCAGTCTCAAGGGTAGTGGTAAATCCATCCAACCGTCACTAACTCTACAGTCCCTAACGTGTCCCCATACCTGTCAGCAATCCATGCCTTGGAAGTGTTAATGCACTGAAGCCATATTCATATTTAAAACGGCGTTAACAACAGCACAAACAAAGGGAAGCCGTGGTATCGGTTGCAAACACTTTTCAAAAATTTAACCGGACTGATGGTTTCCGCTGAAATCCATGACACCCTTGCCCTAAGCTGAAGAAGACAAAGAAGAAAGCAAGTTTTAGAAGCTCTCAACCGGTCTCAGGAACTCTAGTGGTGGGTTTAGGGGTTGTGATCTTTCAAAGGGGGATAAGCACATACTCTCAGTGGCAAAAAGATTTCTATAGTGGTTGATAACGCACGTTCAAAAATGGGCAAAGTAAGGCCGCCCGTTGAACTATATTGAAGTATTTTTTAATACCTTCGTGGCCAAGAAGTTCGCGAAAACAATGGAAAAAGATATTGTAAAGATTGAGAAAACAACTGATTTTTTACTGAAAAGCAGAATAGAAAAATGATAGTTTGATTGCCTTATCTCCACAGCTTAGTCCTTGAAAAATAAACTCCAAATCTGAAAATTTAGGGCAAAATACTTCGATAGAAACCACATTTTCTTCTTGAATTTATCCTGAATCTGAGTTGAGGACTTCGACCTTTCTCTCCTCAAGCTTGCCCAGTTGTTTCAATGCTTGTAGAGCAATATGTCAGTTCTTTTACTCAAAAAAATCGACTGTCAACTACCATGACAGAATCACACTAAAACACTTACCCATTAGAGCTGCCCCATCTAAGCTCCTGAATCATTTCAGCCGCCCTGAAACCACTCCCCCATCACCTTCTAACTTTTGCATTTTACTTATGAAAGTGCGCCTTGTTTCTTCCCTAAGTGCTCTGGTCGCAGGCAGCCTTGTGCTTCTTGGTAGCTGGATGATTGACAATCATGAGCGAAAGAATCACTTGCTTGGTGGAAAAACTAGTGCGGAGGATCACTTAAGTTTAATTCGGGCGCAAATAGATAGTGCGATTCAGCAAGAAATCCAAGTTTCTAAGGGTATTGCTTACTACGTTATTCGTAACCCTGATTTAACGGCTGAAAGTTTCAATAGTATTTCAAAAGTTTGGTTGTCCCCTCGCGATTCTGATCAAGCGACAATTCTTGGACGTTGGCAGAAAGACGACGGTATTGATCAGGTGGCGCTGCTGCGTCCAGGCAAAGCTAATTACAAAAACCGTCGCCTTGATGAGGCGCTGCCCACTACGGAAGAGGCGCTGCCCACTATGGAAGATCAGAGGAGCAGCACATACTCTGGCGATTCGGTAGCCGCTGCAGAAACGAAAGAAGGATCCAGAGGGTCCACTGAGACTTCCAGCGACAGAAACTCTCTCGCCAAGGATGAGCGCTTTGGTGGAGACTTGGATCTGCTGCTTCAGGATTTATATCGTTCCACGGCGCAGGTGCGATCGCTGCCCACTAACCAACTGCGTGAGCGCTTAGCCATTGGTGGAGTCCACGTTCATCCTGACGGCGATATTATCCACGTTCAAATCGCCATTATTGACGACAAAACTCGCGACGCCCCTCGCCCCGATCTGTGGGGCGTTGTGCAAACCAGTTTGTCCTCAAAGCGACTGTGGCAAGAGGTGACCCCTAACCCGGAAAACAGCAGCTTTCAAACCCAATCGTCCCCTCGGTATCGCTACCTGGTGGCTCACCAAAGCAATGAAACGGGCGATCGCTTACCCCTGTTCGGCGACGAGACACTGCTGTCCACCCTCGACGCTAACAACTACCAAAATAGTCCCGTTGTGGAAACCTTAAAATTTCCCCGGGATCAGTGGTTAATGGTCCTCACCCCGGAAAATGGATGGCTCCATGGCTACAATCGCTCACTCATTATTTTTGGATTTGGCGGCGTTTTAGCGGCGGCGGTGGGAATCGCCGTTTATCGCTGGACCGAAACCCCGGTGCGGCTGCAATCGGTCGTGTCCCAGCAGCAAAAGAAATTTCAGGAAATCTTTGACCAAGCCGCCGTTGGTATCTACCGCACGGACCAAAAGGGCGTCATCGTTGAAGTTAACCAGCGCCTGTGTCAGCTAGTGGGCTACACGGAACCAGAAATTATTGGGCTGGATATGATGGCGTTCACCCACCCAGAGGATCGCTGTACAGACTGGCCTAGTCCTTGGTACATGGGGCAGGGGGTGGGAAAAATGGGCGCCCACCCAAGCACCTACAACTTTTCCACTCGTTTTCTGCGCAAAAACGGCCATGTACAGTGGGTCAACCTATCGGTGTCCCTGGCCTGTGATGACAATGAAACGGTGCAGTACGCGGTGGTGGTGGTGGAGGATATTGCCGAGCGTAAACGTGCCGAGGATTCGCTTCAGGCGAGTGAGGAACGGTGGCAGCTTGCCCTCCAGGGCAACAACGATGGCATTTGGGACTGGAATGTACAAAAGGATAAGGTGTTTTACTCCACGCGCTGGAAGACAATGCTGGGGTATGAGGACCATGAAATTGGCAACACCGTTCGAGAGCGGGAGGGGCGCATTCATCCGGGCGATCGCGATCAGGTGCTTAAGGAGCTACAGCGTCACCTAGCCCAAAAGAACCCCACCTACTCCTGTGAATATCGTCTGCTGTGTAAAGACGGCAACTATAAGTGGATTTTAGATCGGGGGCAGGCCCTATGGAATCGCGACGGCAGCGTTGTGCGCATGGTGGGCTCCTGCACCGATATTGATGATCGCAAACGGGCGGAAGCGAGCCTGCGCAACAGTGAAGAACGATTCCGCGCCATCATCGAACAGGCGGCCGTGGGCATTAGCCAGCTTGACCAAGATGGGAATTACATCAAAGTCAACGAAAAATTTTGCTCCCTCATGGGCTACCACGAGGCAGAAGTGATCGGGCTGAACTACCGAGACATTACCTATGGAGAAGATCTAGAGAAAAACATCACCCTGTCCGAACGCCTTTGGCTGGGGGAAATTTCATCTTTCTCCATCGAGAAACGCTATGTGCGTAAAGACAGTCGCATCCAGTGGACTAACGTCACCGTTTCTCTGGTGTCCCCCAGTAACCAGGAAAAGCCCTATACCATCTCCATTGTGGAGGATATTAGTGCCCGTAAGGAGGCGGAAGAAAAGCTGACCTATACGGCTTTTTATGACGCATTAACGGAGCTTCCCAACCGCAACTTATTTGTGGATCGCCTGCAAGGAACCTTGCGTAAGAGTCAGCGCCACCTGGATCGGCTCTACAGTGTGCTGTATATCGATTTAGATCGATTCAAGGTGGTAAACGATAGCTTGGGACACCACGCTGGCGATGATCTGCTGGTGCAAATTGGGCAGCGGTTGCTTGGGTGTATGCGCGGCAACGATATGGTGGCTCGCCTAGGGGGCGACGAGTTTGCGGTACTGCTGGACGATATGGAGTCCGTTGACGATGCGATCCATATTGCGGATCGTATTCAGGATTGCCTACAGAAGCCCTTCCGCATTCAAGGGCATGATTTTTACACCAGCGTCAGCATCGGTATTGCATTAAGTGTGGAGCCCCACTCCCAGGCGCCCTACCACCGTTGGGAATCGTGGATGCGCGATGCGGATATTGCCATGTACGCGGCTAAGCGTAAGGGTAAATCGTGCTACGAGGTGTTCAACGCCAAAATGCATCAGCACACGTTGACCCAGCTCCGGTTAGAAAGTGATTTACGCCAGGCGATCGCCAAAGGGGAACTGGAGCTATATTTTCAGCCCATCGTGTCCTTGCAGGATCTAACCCTTAAGGGCTTTGAGGCTCTGGTGCGCTGGAACCATCACCAGCGCGGCTGGATCTCCCCCGGCGAATTTATTGTGGTAGCTGAAGAAACAGACTTGATTTTGCAGCTGGGGCAATGGGTCATTGAAACCGCCTGTGAAAAGGTTAAGACATGGTGCGACTGCGGCTGGATGAAACCTGATATGACTGTCAGTGTCAATGTGTCGGGGCGGCAATTTACCCAGCCGAAATTAGTGGAGCGCATCCAGGCAATCATTATTGATAAAGGCATTGAGCCCTCCCATCTACGCATTGAAGTTACCGAAACCTCCATTACCGAAAATATTGAATCGGTAGTGGACCGATTGTCGCGTCTACAGCTTTTAGGGGTGCAGTCCTACATTGACGATTTCGGCACCGGTTACTCATCCCTAAGTCGCCTACAGAGTTTCCCTATTCACGCCCTTAAAGTGGATCAATCCTTTGTGCAGCACATGGGGGACGAGGAAGGTATTGCGGTAGTGCGAACCATCTTAAACCTGGCGCGGGGGCTAAAAATGAGCACGATCGCCGAGGGTATTGAAACCCTAGATCAGCTCACTCGCCTGAAGAAGTTAGGGTGCGATTATGGGCAGGGATATCTATTTTCCCGCCCTTTGGATGCGGTCCAGGCAGAATCGCTGCTCCAAGGGAATATGGACTGGCAGGGGCTACAAATTAACAGCGCCAGCTCGACCACATCAGCGGTGCCGTCTGCAGTCAGCTCTCCCTGAGACCATAAACCGTCGTCTTGCTGACCACGTTACTCATTCAAGAATTGACCATAACTGGGCACAGCCCCTAGTCAATTGCCAGCCATCGCGATAGCCTAGTAGTCCCTGTTCAAAAATTTGCACTACGACGCAAACGATTTTGAACAATCATTGTCCACCTAAGCAAATAGAAAAAGGAGTTAACTGTATGACCCAAGTTGTATTGGGTGAAAACGAGGGTATTGAATCTGCCCTACGCCGCTTCAAGCGTCAAGTTTCCAAAGCCGGTATTTTGGCAGACGTAAAGTACCGTCGCTACTACGAAACTCCCATTGAAAAGCGTAAGCGCAAGGCTGCGGCCGCTCGTCGTAAGCGCCGTTATCGGTAAGCCAAGGCTTCCTAGCTGCCTTGAAATTTTGCTTCAAAGCCTGAATAAGACTCCAAAAGGTAGGGGCTTGGTGATGGGAGGTGGTTTCACCAAGAATTAATTCAGCGCATACAAAAGATTTGCAAAAGGCACATTTCGGTTGAGGTGATTAAGGGCAAGAATCCACCCAATAGTCACTTCGATGCACTGCCTAGCTCCACATTGAGAGGGGGGCTAGGCAGTAATTTTTTGGGGATTTTCAGTGAAAGCAGAAGGCAATTCTTGCTTGCGGCACTGGGATGATCGCCCAAACTGTCCCCCCTTGGCTTATTACAGACAATGCTTATCCCGAAGAATTATGTGGACTCACTCCATTCGGGCTGTTCAACGGGAATTTCGATACAAAATTCAGTGCCTTTTCCGGTTTCAGACTGGCAGGTGAGCTGACCCCGATGCTTTTCCACCACAATTTGATAGCTAATGGATAGCCCCAGCCCAGTGCCCTGACCAACGGGCTTGGTGGTGAAGAATGGGTCAAATAGCTTAGCCACCACCTCTGGCGCGATGCCAGAGCCGTTGTCACGAATTCGAATTTGAACGCGATCGCCCCCAACTGGCTCCGTTGTGATGGTTACCTTGGGGGACCTAACCTCCGGTGAGGCGATCGCCGTGGTCACACGATTCAACTCCCGACTTTCGCTGCCGACGATCCCCCCACTAACGCCCGTGCTTTCACCTCGGTTCAAACCACCTTTGCCAAAGGCGGTACCAAATCGATCAACGTTTAACTCACCCGGGCTAGATTCGCGCTTGCCCTTGCCCGCTTCCAAAGCATCAACTGCATTGCCAATAATATTCATAAACACCTGGTTCAGCTGACCGGCATAGCACACCACTTCCGGCAGGGAACCATAGTGCTTTTCAATTTCAATGGCGGGAAATGTGCTGTTGGCCTTAAAGCGATGTTGCAAAATCAGCAGGGTATTGTCCAACCCCTCGTGGATATTCACCGGCTTCATCTCTGCCTGGTCTAGCCGGGAGAAATTCCGTAAGGATGCCACAATTTGACGAATACGGTCCGCGCCAATTTGCATGGACGCTAGGGTTTTCGGCAGGTCCTCGATGATAAATCCAATGTCGATCGCCCCCAGGAAATCGGCAACGCCCTCCGCCGGTTCGGGATAGGACTGTTGATAAATGTCCAGCAACGCCAGCAGGTCTTTCGTATAGTTGCGAGCGTAAGTAAGGTTGCCGTGGATAAAGGTGGTGGGATTATTAATTTCGTGGGCAACACCAGCCACCATTTGCCCCAGACTAGACATCTTCTCCGTTTGAATAAGCTGGGTCTGGGTGGTTTGCAGCTCCTCCAAAGTGGTCTCCAATTCCTGCGCCTTTTGCTCCGCTTCCTGGGCGGCTTCGCGGGCGCGGGAATAAAGCGCTGACTGTTGGATGGCGATCGCCAACTGCTCCGTTACCGCCCGCAGCAAATCAATATCGCTATCGGTCCAGGTGCGCATTTTGAGACAATCACCGCACTGAATGACCCCCAGCTTGCCATCTTGCCCCATCAGCGGCATGGCCAGCACCGACGTATATCCTTGTTGTTCAAATAGGGATCGCAGGGGCTCGTCTAGCATAGTCACATCGCTAGCCCGCAATAGGGTATGGGAATCATCCGCCGTAAGCTGCGCCACAAAATCCCTAATCCCCGCCGAGTCCATGGTGCGCGGCAGAGGCATTAAATTGTCGCCGTAGGCTTCGCTTACCAGCTCCAGCATGATTCCCTCTGCACCGTCGTCAATGGCATTCCCCTCAACGCCAACGCAGTCACCGGGGCGATACCAAGCAAACAAACACCGGTCCACCTTCAACAGACTGCGAATGCCTTCCACCGCCGCGTTGAGCACGGTGCAAAGCTCTAGGGAATTACGAATTTGGCTCGCCAACTGTAGCAGCAGCGCCTCCCGCCGGCTAACCAGTTCCTGGCGAGCCCAAGATCGGTCAATGCCTAAGGCGATCGCATTGGCAATCCATCCCAGCACGTCATAGGCATCGTCGCTCAGTTCTTCGCAGCTATGGAGGGCAATAATTCCCACCAGCCGGTCTTCTACTACCAAAGGATGTCCTACAAACACCAGGGTTTTAGTCGCATTCTCCGTTTTTTCAGGGGCATCTACCTTCCAGCGCAGCGTGCCGTGGCGAAACACCGGGCGCATGGTTTGAGCAATTTCTACCAGCGGCGGCAGCAGTTCCCATTGACGCTCCAGGGTGGCTAATCCCGCCTCGTCATTTTCCGGCAACACCACCGACTCCTGCAGGGTTTGGGTAAGCAGGGGCGTGGTTAAGTCTAGGTTGCGCGATCTGGCATGGGTAGTTTGGGCCTGTAGCTCCAGGGAATTGCCGTTGGGGCGCACGGTCCAAATATGGGCAAATAGGCAGCCAAGCTGATTTACTACCAGATCGGCACAGGAGCGCAATACCGTCTCCATATCCCCACTGCCCGACAGCAGCACACCCACTTCCGCCTCTAAAATCGACAGGCGCGATCGCTCCAGCATCGTTTCCCGGGACCGCTTTCGCTCAGTAATATCCTCCACGGTGCCTTCGTAATACAGCAGCCGCCCGGACTGGTCGCGCACTGCGGTGGCATTTTCCATAACCCATCGGCGATCGCCATTGACTCGAAACACCTCCGATTCTCGAGAAATTTGTCCCCGCTCCTGAAGCAATGCCAGCAAATCTTGGAAGCTGTTGGGCTGCACATACGGGGCCCCCGACGACTGGTTAAATCGCTCAATCAGCACCTCAGGAGAGTCGTAGCCATAAATCCGTGCCAGGGATGGATTCGCCGCCGTAAACTCCCCCGTCGCCGTCGCCTGGAAAATGCCCTCCACAGCGTTTTCAAAAATACTGCGATACTGGGCCTCTGCTTTTGCCAAGGCTGATACTGCCTGGCGCTCCTCGGTGACGTTAATACCCACCACAAAGGCAGCCTGATTGTTTTCGTATTTTTGAGCCACAATCAAATAATTTTCTACGCCCCGATTCGTAACGCGCTCAATTTCCCGGGCATCTTCGGTGCGACTCCCCGCGAAAAAGTTTTCCATAAACGCCCGAAAACCCTTGCCGTAGCCCAAAAAGTCAATGTGCTTGCCCACAAATTCCTCGGGGGTCAAGTTAAAGGACTCTGCCAAATGGCGATTCACTTCCAAATAGGTTAGCTCCCGATCCACCCGTGATACGCTGCCGGGCACCGCCTGCAAAATTGCCTCCAGGCGATCCCGCAGCCGCACCATTCGTTCATCGGCTGCTTTACGGGCGGTGATATCTTCCACGGTGCCTTCATAAAAGGCCACCGTTCCGTCCTCTCCCAAAACGGATCGCGCCGATTCGGAAATCCAAATGATATGCCCCTCTTTGTGATAAACCTGGGCTTCAAACTCAGTGACCGAGCCCTGCTCCGCCACCAGGTCCATAAATTCCCGACGACGATCCGGGTTGACGTAAATCTCTTTAGCGTTGCGCTGACTTTCTAGAAACGCTTTGGCAGATTCGTAGCCATAAATTGCCGCCAAAGCTGGATTAGCGCTGAGGTAGGCTCCTTCAGGCGTAGTTTGGAAGATTCCCTCAATGGCATTTTCAAAAATACTGCGATATTTCGCCTCCGCCGCCCGCAGGGCTCCCTGGGACTCTTCCACCCGATCCAGGGCCCCGTTGAGCACCGTTACCAAATCCGCCAGTTCATCGGTGCCGTTCAGCACTTCCACCCGCATGGACACGTCGCCGCTGGAGGCGATCGCCCCCACACTATCGCTCACTCGCGTCAACCGGGCCAGCACCAGTCGCTCTAATAGCACTAGGGTAATAATCCCAAACACCAGCCCAATAAACACCAGCAGCACTAGCAAATACCGCAGGCTCAGCTTTCCCTGGGCAAAAATCCGCCGCTCAATCACCGTGCGCACCAGCATCGCCGGCTGACCGTACAGGTCATTAACAATGGCATAGCCAGCGGTGGACTTCCCATCCAAAGGACGAATTACCGTGTCCAGTGCATTGTCTGCCAACAGGTCCGCAATGGCCGCGCGATCACGATCATCCCCATCGGTGGCCAGAGGATGCAACGTTACCTGAAGCTGGGTTAAGCGGGTCAATCGCTCCTGCTCTCCCCCCGTCAAATACCGCCCCACAATCAACGTGCCCCGCACCGGTCCCGTACCATCGCTGGTCACAATGGAGCGGGACGCCACCAGTATGGGTCCCTCGGGTAATACCAATAATCCATTTTTACGAAAGCTAGGACTTTGGGCGCGCCCGGTCACTGCCTCCGACAGCAGTTTGCCCGCGGTCAAACTTTCGTTGAAACTTTCAGAAACCTCTCGGAATCGCTGATTATCTAAGCTGTAACCCTGGCTGTAAATGGTTTGCCCCTGGGAATCCAGAATTACCAGAATATTCAGTCGTAAATAATCAAACGTTCGGTCTAGGAAATTTGACCGCAAATAGCCTGGGTTGCGATCGCTCATAAACGCATAGGTGTCATCCCACTCCGCATAGTCCTGAGCGGTGGCATCCAAATCCGTTGCATTATCGGACAACACCCCCAATGCCCGCTGCACATCAAGCTGCACATCCTGGGTTTCCAAGGAGCGGAAGTCCCGCAGCAACAGCCCCGACGCCGTACTAAAAAGCACCACGTTTAGGAAAACCACCGCTAAAGCAACAATAGCTAAGGTTTTAACCCGTAACTTCATGTCAGACGCTCCAGTCCAGTTGTGCCAGTCCAGTTATGCCAGTCCAGTTGTGCCAGTCCACCTTTGCTGAGACATTGCTCGTCAAGAGGTGGCTTGTTAGAGAGTCGCTCACTGTTCACCAGGCCCTTTCTACATTGAGCCTTCTTTGAAGCATTTCCCAATTTGCTCAGTCGTTCCCACCCTGCATGCACCCTTTGAAAGATCTCGTCACCCAAGAATCTTGTTACTACCCTCAACTAAGATTCCCAATAATGACCACTAATCTTAAAGGATTTGATTTGAAGCACTTGTGTAAAAGTTTATAGGTTTGTCTATACCTTTGAACATAAAGCCCCCAATTGTCCTTTGAATGGGAAAAACTTAAATTCAAAATCTTTGAAATTTAATTGCGTCAAACGCAAGTCAGTTCATCAAAGTCAAGGGTGCAAGAACGGGATGTCATAGACTTCATCAACTTGTCTTTAGAATCGGGAGACTTAACCAGTTTTCCCGCGCAATGGTTTCTTCAACCCTCAAATTTAGAACCAAAGACCTGAAGCTACGGCAACCGAATCTCCAAATCGAGTCGAATACAGTCATATCCACCTTGCTGGAGAAAGGATCGCACCCAGAGGAAAGCTTGTTTCTGTAACCGTGTCACTGTCGACGCTTGTATGGCTAGGGGCTGTCGCCATTTAAGTTTCAAAGTCTTTACCAGCAAGGGTTTCAGTCCCTAGCACTTTTTGCTTTAAAAGAGCGTGGACTCCCCACTATATAAGGCTTCTGGTGCTCAATAACGACATACTTAGGGGCTTCACCGTACGGGCTCAAGGTCTTCACAGTGGGGTCTACAATCTCCAATCTTTTATTGCTGGTTACACACCGGGAAAAGCACTAAGGGGAAGACAGCGGATCAAAAACGGGGCACTTGTCCACAGACCCTGACCATCTATAGACGTTTCCTCTGCCCCTTAAGTTCTGATTCTTCGGCATTTTTTACTGTGGATGCAGAGTCGGGCGTGTAAGGATTGAACAATAGATAAAATCTGAGTATGTAAGGTAAAGCAAATTTTTAGATGCGGTGCTTAAACGTGGATACTGAATCTTCTCCGGACGTGGAGGTTAGCCGAAGGCGTGTCGCCAATTGAGCACCAAAAGCTTACGTAGTGGGGAGTACACGCCCTTTTAAAGTAAGAAGCGCTAGAGGCTAAAACCCTCGCAGTCAAAGGCTTTGAGACTTAAATAATCATAGTCCCTAGCTAAGTCAGCATCACTGCGCTGTAGTTACGAAATCACTTCATTTCTCCGTAAAGCCTTTCCAATGAGGGCCCTATGGCATTTTCCAAACGCAAGTTAAAAATTCTGATTGTTGACGATTGCGTAGTGACCCGAACGTTGCTGGGGCGTCTATTGGAGCCTTACTACGTTATCGCCACGGTGGCGGGGGCTATGGATGCGTTAAAGCTGGTGGAGGGAGGAGAAAATATTGACTTGTTTTTGCTGGATGTGGCGATGCCGGAAATGGACGGGTTGGAATTCTGTCGTGTTTTGCGCAAGTTGCCTAAATATCGCCAAGTGCCCGTGGTGGTGTTGACCTCGCGCACTAAGCCCTTTGATCGGGTGCAGGGCGCGATCGCCGGAGCAACGGCCTATTTAACCAAACCTATTCAACCGTCCCTAGTTCTAGAAACGTTGAACCGCTACCTATCTCCCACAGCGACATCCTAAGGATTCCATGGGGTTTCCAGCCCAAAGCAAGTTTTTGAGCGGGTTTTCCAGCCTAAGTCGTTTTTTTTAAACCTGAACCACTAGGGCATTTTTGCCTTGCCCATGGGGACACCCAAGGGAACGTCAAACAAAACCGTGGTCATGTAGCGCTCTGCCCAGGCGTCGCCAAAGGCTTTTTCCAGGACACGGCGAGTTTTGTCGTTCCGTAGCTGTTGGGCACAGTAATGCTGGTGGGCCACCATAATGGCTTTACGGCGATCGCTATCCACCGGCTGCGCAGCCTTTGCCTGCTGACAGTGGAACGCTAAATAGCGATCAATAGTGTCCACAAACGCCGTTTCTTCCTGTTCCCCATCGGGACGTACGAAAAGGCAAAAATCGGAAAAGATATCAGCCCATTCAGGAAAATGGCGGCAGTGGCGAAAGTCAAAGCTTGGCAGTTCTTCCAAATGTTGCTGATATTCTCCAGGAAGCTGTTGGTTGTCCCGCACTGGAGAAAGGTCGGCGATCGCCATAGCCAACTGTCCTCGTCCCGCCACTAGGTCGGCGCCGAAAATGGGCAAGTCGAACTCGGGGCGGGGGAACATTACACAGTGCAGAATATCCAGGGAATTGCCAATTTGCGCCAGCTCCAGGTGTAGCTTACGGAAGGTGCGCGTCTGGTAACACTGGTTATTGATCACCAACTTTTCCCCTTCTAGAACCCCTTCCACATACCCTAAATCTTCCGGCATGGCGTAGGGCTGTAGGTCTAGGTAATTTGACCAGGCGGCTTGGATGCGGTTTGCCAAGGTGGAAATAGTCGGGTGTTGGCGATCGCTCAAAGTGACGGTGGAAGTGGAGGTAATAGTTGTCATATATCCTTTGTTAGGGGCAAGCGGCTAATTCCGGTAGCGTTGGAGGCCAAGGTTTATGACGAAGAGTCAAAACCGAGATTCAGGAAATCAAGATTCAGGAAATCAAGATTTAAAAACCAGGATTTTTGAAATCAAAATTCGAAATCAAAATCTTAAGCACCGAAATAATTGCCGCATCTAGCAAACAGGAATTTAAGGGAAAAAGCTTTGGTGATAAAACCACCACAAAGCTTTTAGTGAATTGCCAGCAAAAGGCCAGCTAACTGCTGAGTCTTACTTGAATAAATCGTTCGTCTCCTTATGGGGAAACCAGCGAAAAATCTAAAGTGAAAGACCAACTAGCCGAAATTGACTAACCAGAAACCAATATTACCAAGGCTTTCAATGGGCGCAGGCACCATTTCGCCTCGAAAGTCAAGAAATTGAACAATCAATAGGTAAACAATCCCAAGGAATAACGCGATGGTTCCTGTGGCGATCGCCACCCAGTTAGATCGATCCATTACTTATCTTAAAATCTAGTTTAAGTTTTTGTTGATTTCTTCGCTCCCTTATTGTGACCGATTCTGCCCTACGGCGACGGCACTGGAACGAGAAATGGGAAACCTGGCGACGTTTGTTAACAATTCCCCTTATTATTTCTTCGACGAAGTCACTCAGAAGCCACTCAACCTATTGGTTAGGAACTGCAAAACATGACCCTTTCCCCACTCTCCGATAGCAACCCAGCGGTCACGGTGACGGGAATTACCAAAAGCTACCGCACCGGATTTTGGCTGAATCAGTCAGTGACCACGGTGCAAGATGTATCTTTTTCGGTGCCTCGCGGACAAACCTTTGGGCTACTGGGTCCCAATGGTGCGGGAAAAACCACATTGCTTAAGCTACTGTTGGGCATTGCTAAGCCGACGGCGGGGGCAGGGACGGTATTGGGGATGCCCTTGGGCGATCGCCCCACCAAGCAGCGTTTGGGCTACTTGCCGGAAAATGCTTATTTTTACGACTACCTGACGGGCTGGGAGTATCTAGAACATGCGGCGGCGATTTTTCAGTTGCCCCAAAAGTCAGTGCAGCGGCGCATTGGTGAAATTTTAGACCAGGTACAGCTATCCCACGATGCGGCAAAAAAGAAGTTGATGAAGCAGTATTCCAAGGGAATGCTCCAGCGTGTCGGAGTGGCCCAGGCTTTGATTAACGATCCGGAGCTGGTGTTTTTAGATGAGCCCATGTCGGGGCTGGATCCCCTGGGACGTTATCAAATTCGTGAAATTATTTTGAATTTAAAGCGCGCCGGCAAAACCATTTTTTTTAATAGCCATATTTTGTCCGACGTGGAGCAGGTGTGCGATTCCGTGGCAATTTTGGCTAACGGTAAGCTGCTGTGCTGTGGCGCGTTGGAAGAGATGTTGACCCTTGGCGATTCTTACCAAGTGCGCGGGCGTGGGGGAGATGGGGAGAAGCTACGCCTGTGGTTGGGGGATATGGACTTTCAAAATGGCTGGTGGCAGGGAGAATTGGATCGGGATCTGACAGAGTTTGTAGCAACGGTGTCGGCAATGGACGGGGAAATTTTGCAGGCAAACCGCCAGCGCCAGTCCCTAGAAGCGTTTTTTATGAATCAACTGAGGCGTGCCAATGTGGTCCCCAGCTAAACCCCTGATTAAAGTACCAACTAACACCATTTCCATTTCCATGCCCCGCATTTTGGGAATGTTTCTAGGGATTTTCCTGGGCATCGTACTTTGTCTTTGTCCATTGTCGCCAGCGTGGGCATCGGTACATATTTATTCCCAGGATGAAGTTGCTGCCAATGGGGGCGTGATGGTGCGATCGCTCCAGGCGCTGCGGGACAATCGCGATCGCGGCTGGCAAGTCGTGTTATTCGCTGTGGTTGACAATGCCGCCGAAAGTGGCAAATCCGAAAACAACGAAGCCACTGCCCACTTACGCATATCGGGCTTTCCGGGCACCGTGATCCAGCGATCAGCGCCCCTAAAAATTCAACAGGGATCTCAACAGTGGGAGCTGCCCGATGCCTTTCAGCTAAAAACGGATCCAGGAGCCAACACCGACAATATTGGCGAGTACGACGCGGGTGATTTCCTGGCTGGGCTGCAGCGTCGCCGCCCAATAACCCTAACGCTGCCCCTTGCCGCTGGGGATGTGGCGATCGTGCTGCCCCCGTTTGCCGTTAAAGAATGGCTGCAAGTGAAGGAGCAGGCACAAGCACAAGCGCCAGAACAATCCTAAAGAATGCCCAGACTTACTGAAGGGTATCGAGAATGATGTTGAAGCGGGGGCCATATCCTTCGGCGAACTCGGCTAACGTATGGGTCACGACCCAAAATGGTTGTCCTTTTAGTTCCCCCACAAAAGCCCTGCCAAAAATACCACCGGGACCATCAGTAATATTTTTTTCAAAGCGCCATCGACGCCTTTCCCAGGCGTAAATCGTTTCGTTCCCCGTGGACACAACCCCCTGTAATCCTATTTCCTGCTTCCGGGTTTCCTCAAACAGCATATTTTGGGCTTTGTCCAGGCTTATGGACTCTTTAGGCCAAATAATGCTGACATAAACCTTTTCACTGCTAATGGCTCCTTGGTAAGAACTCACCAAACGCACTTCGGTCCACTGAGGTGTTTGGATAACCCGAGGAATAAATGACTCTTCCGGTAGACCCATGGCGATCGGCAGCCCTTCGGGACGATAAGCCTCCAGGGACACTTGCACAGGGGTTCCCTCAACCCTAATCTCCACACTGCTGGGAATTGATGCAACGGCAACGGGCCCTGTATTGGGCGCAGCCGGAGCGGCCTCAACCACAGGTTCCGGTGACGGAGAAGAGGCTTGAGCGTCTTCAGCGGGGGGCGACGACGTGGGAGACGCTGCTAATTCAGGGGAAGATTCTGGCGTGGGAGACGGGTCAGCGGATTGGGCAGAAGAGTCCGATGAGCATCCTGCCAACATTAAAGAACCGCTAAGCAAGCTAATGGCTAAAAAACGGGAGAAATAGGACTTAGAAAACAACATAATTAGGGAGAGCGAAACCGGAGAGATTAAAGGGCGGTCAGTGGAGATTCAGCCAATATGAACGTAGCTTTTAATGTGCATTCAGTGTTTGATCCAATTAATGGTTTCCTTAACAAGAAACACGGGGAAATATAATCGAGTTCTTATCACCAATTCAATTCACCGTTGATCAAGATTTGCCAATAATCAATCTTTACTGATCAAGTATTGATCAAACTTTATTCAAGCAGTTCACTTGTCATCGTTATGTGGATCAACCCCATTGCCAACAACTTATCCACAGCTGCACTGACCACTTCTTGAGGATAGGGCACCTGATCGGCAATAACCTGCATGTTAAGGACACTATTATTATCGGCGGCCAGGAGAATTTGTTCTAAAACTATTTCTTCAACTTCGCTAAGTTTGAAAGAAATTTGTTCAATTGATGTTTGACGAACAAAAGGGGATGGTTGATCCATGGCTGGACTCCAACGACGGCAGCAAGAGAGCAGGGAAGAGTGATAAGTGGGACAGAAAAAAGCGATCGCAGGATGATTTAGTAGCCCTTGAAAAGCTTGGTTTTCTGTATTGCTAAATTCTGATGAAGATAGTGTCCCTAAGGGGGCTAACCCCTCCCCATAGTCTTTGTGCCGATTTCCGAGTCGGTTAATTTTTCTTCGGATTCAGGGGCTGTTTAACCGGATGGTTGAGGATTTTTTGGGACAAATTGGAAATTGGTTGTGACGATGGAGAAAGTATTGTCAAAAGTACCGTCAGGGTAATCGAGGAAAAATGTGGGCAATGATACAAAGGTTGAGAGGGGGAGGACGATCGCCTAATGCAGCGCGTTTATTCAGCGCGCCCAAACCCACGCTGTTGTGGAGGCGCCAAATACTCAGCTCCAACCCTGCGCTTTGTGCGATCGCTGTGCTATCAGCCTCAAAGGTAATACTGTCCCCGCGATCGCCCGTCCGCCAAAAATAGTCCAGCTACATTTGTTCCTGGAGGGGCAAAACATACTTTTCCAGCGCGTCTAATTTTTGATGGTTTTGAAGTTTTCCCCTCGATCAAACTGCTGGGTAGAAGACAACACTATGCCAACAATTAATTTTGGGAAACGTTGCGCATCACGATTTTTTCGATCACGAGGGGCACAGGTTACGAATACGTCAGGATAGTCGAAGAAATTACGCTCGTACTGGCTTGGTGGGTGCATTTACATTCGATTTGGCGCGGCGATCGCCTCCAATTTAAATTTTGGCAGCGGCGGTTTTTCTCTGGGGGTTCCTGAGGCTTGGACGTTTTAGAAAGTGTCTTAAAGATCCTGCCAGCCACCAGCGTCGAATCTACAATAATCACAACGGTTAAAAAAGGATTTGAAGCCATCCTTGGTTTTGATGAGCTCTTAATAGAAACCGTATAATCTAGCAACCACTAAAGCTATTCCTAAGCATTTCATTCCTGTTAATCAATTGGTCCATTGAAAGAGTTAACTAATTGCTCGCCAATTGAATCAGTTCCCACAAACGCACGTTTTTAGGAGGTTCGGTGATGAATCTTCGTCGCCCCACTTTACTAGCATTAGCCGCTCTCCTCACCGTTGGTTCCGCGTCACCGGCGATCGCCCAAACGTCCTGCCGTTGGGAGGGATCGCAGCTACGATGCGAGCGCAGCCGCGATTACGACGATGATGATCGCTATCGTAACCGTCGGCGCGATCGCGATTATGACGACTACCGCTATGACCGAGGTCCTTACAACCGTGGTCGCGCCTATGACCGATGGCGGCGCGATCGCGACTATGACGATGATGATTATCGTTACGGCCGTCGAAATCGTAGATATTATTCCCGTTTAAGCAACAGCATCAACAGCATTTATCGTTCGGTGCTCGGGCGTTCCGCTGACCGACGGGGACTACGCACCTACATTGAACGCATCGAAGATCGTAACTGGGACCTACGCCGAGTTCGTCGAGACCTCGCCCGTAGCCGAGAAGCATCCGTTGCGATCGACCGTGCCTATCGAGAAATTCTGGGACGTCCCGCAGACCGCAGTGGTCTTCGCACCTATCGCGGTCGCCTTCAAGATGGTTGGTCTCTAAGTCGCATCCGCCAAGACCTAGCCAATAGTCGAGAAGCACGACGTCGATATCGTTAAGGGTTGAACCTTAGATATCTGTTAAAGCCTAGATGTTTGACTCTAGAGACTTAGATCTAGATATGGAGATTTAAGTCGTCATTATTTCTCCCAAGAAGTCATCTAGGTCCAAGCTTTAGACCTATTGTTTTTCCTTGTCCAACTGCCCCTTAAAAGTTGGATCGAACTTGCACGTCTAATCGCAGTAATTTGTAGGGATAAATCATGACTTTTTTTGACTTTGGACCTGGCCCCGACGCCGTAAATTTAGTGCCCAGTCAGCGAGGAACATCAGGAACTCGAGGCTTAAATGGCAGTGATTTTTTAAACGGCACCAGCGAAGTTGATGTGCTGTTCGGCAATCGAGATAATGACACCTTAGTGGGAAATGATGGCAATGATTTCCTCTACGGTGGTCGTGACGATGATGTGCTTGTGGGAAACAATGGAGAAGACTTTATTGCCGGCAATATTGGCAATGATTTGCTTCAGGGTGAAAGTGGCAACGACGTACTATTCGGCGGTCGAAATAATGACCTTTTGATCGGTGGTTCAGGGGATGATCTGTTGGCTGGAGATTTAGGCTCTGACACTCTTGTTGGCGGCGCTGGTTCTGACACCTTTGTGCTGCGTTTAAATGACCCAGTTACGGAAATTGTCAACGCTGATATTATTGTTGACTTTGGTTTTTCCGATGGTGATTTTATTGCCGCTAGCGAACGGTTAGATTTATTCTTTGACAGCAGCGTTGACTTCTCTAATATTTTGGGAATTGGACAGGGTGGCGTTAATGACACCATTGTTAGAGTTGGCGGATTTTCCGGACCTATCGTAGGCGTAATCATAGATGCCAATGAGTCAGATGTGGCTCGCGCCTTCGCAGAGGGACCGCGCATTGTTTAGGGTTCATCTACTGCCGACGTTTTAAAACTACCTGAATGGTTTGAAACGTTGGGTCTAATAGTCCACTTAGTTCTCCACCGATCGCCCGAATAGTTTGCAAAAACTCTAGGGCATCGGTGGTTACTTTTTCTCCTGGCAATAACACTGGAATTCCTGGCGGATACGGACAAACCCACTCCGCACAAATTTCACCCACGGCATTTCGAATATCAATACTTTTTTGAGTAGAAAACCACGCTTCTCTTGGAGTTAAAACTGTTTGGAATTCGCACCTAGCTTGACGCTGCCTATATGGAATCTTTACAGCGTTCTCTTGGACTTTTGGTAAAGTCTGAATCACCTGAATTAATCTATCGACAGATTGGGAACAAGTTTGAGGTGTAATCACTAATCCGATCGCCCTGGAATCGCCAATTTCAACTGCAACGCCCCGCTGATCTAAATACTCGTCCAGGTCATAGCCGTTCCACCCTTTCTCGATGGCGCTAATGATCACCCTTGTCGGATCTTGATTTGGATAATTTAAGACGCAAATATTAGACATTTTGCTTAGGTGATCGCCCAGGCTTTGAGCCATTTCTATCGCCCGATGCCAGTCTTGATAGCCATGGCTTTGTAGGCGCGATCGCGCCACATCCAACGACGTCATTAATAAATAGCTGGGGCTAGAACTTTGTAGCAGCCGTAAATTATCACTCAAGCTATCTTCAAGGACGTTGCTATTGGTTTGTCCAGGTATTTCTTGATAATGAAGCAGCGCGGATTGGGTTAAGGATCCGAGGGTTTTATGGGCAGACTGAACAACAATATTAGCCCCGGCTGCCAGGGCACACTGAGGCAGGCAAGGATGGGCGACAAAATGACCGCCGTGGGCTTCATCGACAATTAGCGGGATATTTGTTTTGTGGCAGAGCTGGGCGATCGCCTCCACATTGCTAGTGGTGCCGTAATAGGTGGGCGACACAATGCACACGGCGCCGGCGTCGGGATTGTCTGCCAAGGCTTGGGCGATCGCTTTCGCCGTCATGTGGGTGGCAATGCCAAACTCATAATCCACCTCCGGCTGCACCCATACGGGACATAAACCACTCAACATCAGTCCCGTCAAAATTGACTGATGGGCGTTGCGACCAATAATAATTTTTTGCCGGGATCTGGGGGACATCCGGGACACCGCCAGCAATGCTGCCTGTAACCCCACTGTGCTGCCGTTCACCAAAAACCATGACCGGTCCGCGCCAAAGGTTTTCGCTGCGAGCCGCTGAGCTTCAGCGATCGCCGCCGTGGGCACCGCCAAATTATCCAGCCCCTCCAGCTCCGTCAGATCATCCAAAAATGCTGTGCCCCAGCGACTCCCCAACGGCTCCAGCCCTACTCCCTGATGTCCTGGCACATGGAATCGTCCTTTCAGCGATCGCACCTTTTCAAACACCGCTGCCGCCAACGGCATCTCCCGCCGCAGATTTTCCCAGTTTTCCTGCGCCTCGTTCTTGGCGATCGCCATTTCTCCCCCCCCTTGAGGCGTTTACACACTCGCTTGTTAGCGTTCCACGGTATTCTAGATAAGCTTTTGAGTGCTCCCAGGAGCCCCAGTTACATCAGGCACCGCGCCTGCGACTAACAAAACAATTCAGCATGGCATTACAACAACGCGTACTTCCCTCAAATCCCCCCGCTCGCGCCACCATCACGCGTGACGAAGGCTTGATGCTTTATGAAGACATGGTGTTGGGACGCACCTTTGAAGACAAGTGCGCCGAAATGTATTACCGGGGCAAAATGTTTGGCTTCGTCCACCTCTACAACGGACAGGAAGCGGTTTCCACCGGCGTCATTAGAGCCATGCGTCGGGACGAAGATTATGTGGGCAGTACCTATCGCGACCATGTGCATGCCCTCAGCGCTGGGGTACCTGCCCGTGAGGTAATGGCAGAACTATTCGGAAAAGTCACCGGTTGCAGCAAGGGGCGTGGTGGTTCCATGCACCTATTTTCCGAGCCCCACCATCTGTTAGGTGGCTATGCGTTTATCGCGGAAGGAATCCCCGTGGCAACAGGGGTAGCGTTCCAAACCAAGTACCGCCGGGAAGCGTTAGGTGACGCCAGCTCTGATCAGGTAACGGCGTGCTTTTTCGGTGACGGCGCGGCTAACAATGGTCAGTTTTTTGAATGCTTGAATATGGCAGCGCTGTGGAAGCTGCCGATTATTTTCGTGGTAGAAAACAACCGCTGGGCGATCGGTATGGCCCATGAGCGAGCCACGTCGGTGCCAGAAATTTATACCAAGGGTGCTGCCTTTGGAATGCCCGGCGTTGAGGTGGACGGAATGGATGTGCTGGCAGTGCGCGGTGCCGCCCAGGAAGCCGTTGCCCGGGCCCGGGCTGGTGAGGGACCGACCCTGATTGAAGCCTTAACCTATCGTTTCCGGGGTCACTCCTTGGCAGATCCTGACGAGCTACGTTCTAAGGACGAGAAGGATATTTGGCAAAGTCGCGATCCGATCACCCAGTTCAAAGAACATATGACTAGCGAAGGCTTGGCTACGGCGGAAGAGCTGAAGGCGATTGACAAGAAGATCCAAGCGGAAGTGGAAGACGCCGTGAAGTTTGGTATTGATAGCCCCGAGCCCGATCCTGCTGACTTGTACAAGTATGTTTTCGCCGAGGACGAGTAGTGACTAGTAATCAGTCGTTCTGCATCAAGAGACGACACAAATAGATAACCCCTATTGGCCTCGTTAGCGACTATTCATTAGTCAGCGGATAGTAGACCTCTCGCGTAAATCGGGAAAAAGGAGATGGACCGGTAGCAGCAGTCTCTTCGGTGAGTCATGAACTAAGGCACCCTCAAGGACCTCTGTCCCCCTAAGTTCCGGCGAGGCTGCGGGGTGAATAGGCGCACTTTCCAGGGGAAACGCTGGAGACTGGCGAATGGTTAAAGTCGTTGGTTAAAGTGCGGAAAAGGGTGGCGATCGCAGATTTCGAAACAACTTTTAGGGCGCCTTATCAATTTCAAAAGCCTGACGTAGTGGATGGTGCGGCAACCCAGCTTAAGAGCGAACTGGGTCGAGCAACCCTACGGTGACGAGGTCAGAGACTTCATGGCAAGCAATTGATAATCGCCTTTAGCTTCACGGCAATAACTCCACAGTGACAACTCCACGGTGACAGAAAATGGCAATGGCGAATATAGGTCTAGGTGTAAAGCTAGCGGGCAGTGTGTTGGGCTTGATGGTGCTGGCAGGCTGTGGCGGCGAATCCAGTGAAGCCTCTTACGAGTCCCAAGCTCCGACAGAAGAAAGTGCCGGTGAGGTGAGCCCTGCCCCCGTTGCCAGTGCCCCACCTGCTCCCGTTGCCTCTGCTTCAGCCGGTGGTGTGTCCCCCAGTCAGCCCAATTCGGGATCTCAGTCCGCTCCTGTGGCTGAAGCCTCTCCTCCCCCAGCGCTGGGTCCTGAATTGATGGCGGCTCAGCAGGCGGTGTCCCAGGTGTATGACCAGTTGCTGGTGGATTTGCCCCAGGGTACTCGCGAAAAAATGATGGCGTCCCAGGTGAATTGGGAGACGATGCGAGACGGGAATTGCCAAATTGAGGTGGATTTGTACGGTGAACAGCGGGGGGGGCGCTGGCAATGTTTGGTTTTGTTGACCCGCAATCGTCAGACTCAGTTGACGGCGATCGCCAACCAAACCCTACTGTCAGGCTTATCGGAGGGCACCGGGCTAGGGCAAGTGGCTTTGGGGGGAGAAATTGTAGATTGTGATCAGCCTAGCGCCCCAACCACCATTCAAAATTACTGCGCCGGCTTGGTGTATGCCCGAGACGATAAGATCCTGAACGAGATTTACCAGGACCTAAAAGGATCCCTGTCCGCATCTTCGCAGGAAACCCTAACGCAGGTTCAGCTTGCTTGGATTAAGATGCGAGACTTTCAGTGTGAAGTGGAAACCGCCCCCGCCGCTGGGGGAACAGGCTTTGAAGGCTACCAAAACCATTGTCTGGCGGAGGCGACCCGTCTACGCACGGCAGAGCTGAGAACGCTGCTGTACGACATGCCTTAGCCCGCATTGTTCACCGCTAAAGCGACAACTATTAACGGTCACTAAGGAACGGCAACGGTCTCTAAAAGTCCCTTTTAGAATAGGAATCCAAAGTGCTTGAAGTTTCTAGAATTAAATTTCTGAAATCAAAACCTTTGGATCCTGTGCATTCGTCTGTGCAATTACTCCCGTAATCACACAGGCAACCCCATCTGCCACCGTCGGTCCTTGTCCTATGCCCGCTGCCCTAGACGATCTCCAGGCTCTGATTATTGGCATTAATGCCTACAGCGGTGGTATTCCTCCCCTGCGTAGTGCCGTTAATGATGCGCGGGCGATCGCCACGTTGCTGGAAGACAATTTTGGCTATCGCACCCAGGTGCTGTGCGATGGAGACGCCACCGCTGACGGTATTCGCAAGGCGCTGTTTTACCTGAAAGAAAACGTCACCGCAAAAACACGGTTTTTCTTTTATTTCGCCGGTCACGGTATCGCGTTGGATGGCGCCGATAGTGCCGACGGTCCCATTGGTTACGCCATCCCCCAGGATGCCACCACCGAGGAAAATACGTTCCTGCCGATGCAGGAGCTGCACGATGCCCTAGTGGCGCTGCCCTGTAAACATTTGCTGGTGGTGTTGGATTGTTGCTTTGCGGGCAGTTTCCGTTGGGCGGGGCTTACCCGCAAAGCAATGCCGTCAAAGCGCATGTACCGGGAACGGTTTGATCGGTTTCTGCGGGGCAATGCCAAACAGGTCATTACGTCGGCAGCCCACGATGAAAAGGCGCTGGATGTGCTGTCTCGGTTTGGCGATCGCGCGGGAGATGGGAACCACCATTCTCCCTTCGCCGAATTGTTGATGGAAGCGCTGTTGGGGAAAGGGGATCTATCCCAGGATGGGGTGACGACGGCGACGGAGCTGTATGTGTACCTCAATACGGAGCTAGGGAAAGCCACCAACGGTCAAACGCCAGGCATCAGCCAGCTGCGGGGACATGACAAAGGGGAATTTGTATTTACGGTGCCCGGGTTTGACCCGAAATCCCTGGAGCCAGCGCCGCCCCTAAACAAGCGCAATAACCCTTACCGGGGCTTGGAGGCCTTTGATGAACAGCACGCCGATTTATTTTTTGGGCGGCAAAAGGTTATTGAGCAACTGGGCAAGTTTGTGGAGAAGCATTCCCTGACGGTGGTGCTAGGGGCGTCGGGCAGCGGTAAGTCCAGCTTGGTCAAAGCCGGGCTGTTGCCTCGGCTCAAGGACCAGGGGTACTGGACGGTGCTAGAGCCCATGCGACCGGGGCAAGATCCCTTTTGCGCATTTAACCTGGTGCTGTTAGGCAGCCATGGGCAGGCGGTGGATGTGGCGTCGCGGGAGGCGGGCAGCGTGGCGTTGCAGCTACGCCTGGAAGAGCTACAGCGGGAGTGGCGATCGCAGGTAAAAAACAACCCTAGCGCCAGCAAAGAGCAACAGCCGCCCAAGCTATTGCTGGTAATTGACCAGTGTGAGGAGCTGGTGACCCAAAGCGAGGATCGGGCGCGGGGAGCCATGACCGACGCAACGCCGGATCCTGCCAAGGTAGAAGAGGACGTCAAGGGGCGATTTTTGAGCACCTTGATGAAACTGTTGCAGGATTGGCCCGACCATTTGCGGATAATTTTGACCCTGCGCTCTGACTTTGAGCCCCAGTTTGTGGAGTCCCCATTGCAGCCGGTGTGGAACGACGGGCGCTTTGTGGTGCCGGTGATGGGACGGTCCCAGCTAAAGGCTGCCATTTTAGAGCCGGCCGCCGCTCGGGCCATTTATTTTGACCCGCCAGACTTGGTGGACCGGCTGATTGATGAGGTATCCCAAACCACCGGGTCGCTGCCCCTGCTGTCCTTTGCCCTAAGTGAGCTGTATTTGGCGTTTTTAACGGCCACCCGGTCCGGTAATCGTAGCGATCGCGCCATCACCCTGGACGATTATGAAACCATTGGCGGCGTAGCCACATCCCTTGCCCGGCGCGCCGACGCTGAATGTGATGACCTGATTGCCCAGGATCCCCTATATGCCTACACCCTGTGCCATGTGCTGCTGCGAACGGTTAGTTCCAACGGCGGGGCGGGGTTAGCCAAGCGACGGGTGAACTTACGGGAGCTGGAATACGAACAGCAGGATGATCGCGATCGCATTGATGAAATTTTGGCGCGATTTGTGCGCGCTCGCCTGTTTGTGCAAGGCACCGAGCTGGATGGGAGTACCTATATTGAGCCTGCCCACGACGCCCTGGTCATTGGATGGCAGCGACTGCGGGAGTGGCAACAGCAGGCACGGGAGCAAATGACCCTGCACCGGCTTTTACAGCCCGCCATTCGCGAGTGGGAACAGCACCAGTATTCCCGGCGGTATTTATGGTCAAAAAACCCCCGACTGCCCCTGCTATCCCAAACCCTCAAGGCTCCTCCCGGAGTGCGATGGTTTAATCGCCAGGAAGCGGCTTTTGCCCGGGCTAGCGTTGTCCGTAATCAAACCCTGTGGCGATGGGGATTTTTAGCGAGTGCAGGGGTGCTGACAGCGATCGCCTTTTCCTTCTGTGGGGCACGTCTGGAAGAATGGCGGGCAAGGGTGCGGGAAAAAAGCTCCAATGCGGAATTGGCGCTGGGCACCGATACGGCCCAGGGAGTGTTGATGGCGTTGGGGGCTGCCAGCGAAACCAAGTCTTATTGGGCGATCCTGCGCCCCGAAAGCGATCTGCCCATTCGCCGCAGTTTGCTTTATGCCATCCAGGCGCCCCTGGAGGATCGGCGAGCTATCTTGTCGCGGGAGGCGTTGGTGACCAGCCTGGCTTTAAGCCCCTACGGAGATATCATTGTTACCGGCCAATCTGACGGCGCCATTCGCCTGTGGAATAGCAAAGGCATTGCCCAAACGTTTTCTCTGGAAGCCCATGATTCCTCGGTGAGTCATGTTTCCTTTTATAACCGGGGCAACAACATTATCAGCCTGGGACGAGATGGCATGCGCCTGTGGACGCGCACAGGACGGCCAGTGCAATCAATGCCCCTGTTGACCCAACGAGGTCGCATTGAGGCTTTGGCGGTCAGCTCCGATGGAGACTATGCTGCCATTAGCACCACCGTCTCTGACACCGCCGGAGTAATCGAAATTTGGGATTTAAAGGCGAAAAAGCGTCGGCAGGTTATTAGGGATACGCTACCGTTTTCCATGGCGCTGGCATTTTCCCAGGACAGCACAGTTTTGGCGTCGGGAAGCTTTGACAGTGATGAGATTACTTTGTGGTCCCTGAATGGCAGATCGGAATCCCCTAAGAGCAAGTCATTGCCCAGTTTTGAACCGAACAGCGGGGTGCGATCGCTAGCCTTTGGTCCCAATGGTAAGTTATTGGCTAGCGGCAGCACCGATGGCACGGTGCGGCTGTGGGACCACAAAAAGGGGCTGACAAAAAATACTTTTCACCTGGAACAGCGGGCTCCCGTTACGTCCTTAAGCTTTGACGACAAGGAGAAATTTCTCACCAGCGGCAGCAGCGAAGGTACCATTCAGCTTTGGGATTTAAACGGACAGCGATCCCTTCCGCCTCGATACAGCCATGAGGGAAATGTGCTGTCTACCACCTTTAGCCGCAACGGACAGCTACTGTTTAGCGGTGGGCAAGACGGTGCCATTAACCTGTGGGACATGGACCAGGTGCCCCTAGGCAGGTACTGGGAAACGCCTCAGCAGGAAGTGTTGTCGTTAGCTATTCAACCGCCAGCGCGTCCTTTACCGCCGAGACCGGAATCGCCGGAACCGGAACCGCCGGCACTGAACAGCAATGCAGAGGGCGAAAGGGCGAAAGATGAAAATGCCCAAAATAAGGGGACCAAAAATGATCCAAAAGACCAAGCAAAAGAATTAAAGCGGCGTCTGAAAAATCATGGGACCCATTTTCGGGAGCGTCTTGAGGGACATCTTTCCCCAGAGGAACTGTGGGAGGACGAACTGTCCGTGGTGGTGACGGCGGGACGGGACGGCACCTTGCGACGGTGGTCCATGTACGGGGCGCCCATTGATCCCCCCCTGGAGAATAGAAGGATAGATCTAGATAAACCTGCTAGTCGAGTCAATGCAGTGGCGATCGCCCCGGAAACCCGCAAAATTGTTAGCGGCGGTGGGTTTTATTCCCCTAACGGGGATAAGCGGCTGCGGGTTTGGGGGGCAGACGGCACCCGCAACGATGCTCTGGATATCGGCGGCGGCCATGGTGAGGGGATTACAGGCGTGGCGATCGCCCCCAACGGCCAATGGAAAGTCACCAGCAGCGCCGACCATACGCTGCGGATTTGGGATAAGGATGGACGACCGAAGGGGTTACCGCTGATTGGTCACCGGGCGGTGGTTAATGCCGTGGATATTTCCCCCGACAGCACCCAGTTTGTCAGCGTGGGAGACGAAGGATTTGCCCTGCTGTGGAATCGTAACGGGCGGCGAATACGCCAAATTGAAACCCAGGTGCAGGGGGATAAGCTGCTGTCGGTGAAGTTTACCCCTGACGGCAAGCTCATTGTTGTTGGCAATGAGCGAGGTCTGCTTCAGTGGTACAACCTGGCGGGTAAGCCCACCCGATCGCCCCTCCATGCCCACCGAGGACCAGTGTGGGCGATTGCCTTTAGCCCGCGCCAAAATTTACTCGCCACCGCCGGCGATGACAATCGCATTGGGCTTTGGACTAAGGAAGGGAGTCCTTTGGGACAACTAAGGGGGCATGGCGATCGCGTGCGTGCCCTGGCGTTTACCCCCAACGGTCACGATTTGGTTAGCAGCGGTCGCGACGGACGGATTTGGGTGTGGCCGACGGACTGGCACGATTGGCTCGCCCATGTTTGTCGGCGCCTGCGTACCCATACAGCGTTTTTATTTCCCCAAGGACCGGCGGGGGAAGAAGCGGCGCAGTCCTGCGAAAATATTGTGTGGTCACGGGAGGAAGCCCAAGGTGATCGCGTGGAGTTTTTGGAAAACAGCGCCTGGGAAGAGGCTAAAAATGGCAATTTTGATCGTGCCGTGGAGCTGCTGGAAGAGTTTGTGCAAGGTCCGTCCGAAAGTTGGTCCAAAGAGGAGCGGCGGGAGAAGATCGGAGAGATTCTTCGCTGGCGGCGGCTGCGGTTGCGATATCGTCAGGCGGCTTTCGCCAGCTTGATTACCCGCGGCAAGCATTTAGCCCGAGCAGGCAAAATTGGCGCCGCGTGGGCTGAGTATGAAAAAGCTCAGAAAACGGCACCCCATTTTGGATTTCCCAAGCGAGCTTGGCATATGCTGTGTCGATTTGGCGGGCTGTATGGGCAAGTGGATGCCAAAATCCTAAATGCGTGTAATTTATCCATTGGCCCCAACCAGAGCGATAACTGGCGCTATCACGATGCTCGGGCGATCGCGCGGATTTTAAGCGGCGACTTTTTTGGGGGCATTGAGGATTTGAAACAGGCTCAGAACTTAACCCAAAAAGAATTGGAGGCGATCGCCCCCCAACTGGACCCCAATGAGCCATCCCCGTATTTTGTAGATGAGCTCAAGCGAACACGAGAGGAGTGGGAACGCTGGCTAATTCAGCTACAGCGAGGGAGAAATCCCATCTCAGAAGAAGTGCGCAATCAAAAACTAAGCGAATTTTTATAGTTCAAACCCCTCACGCTAGATTGATCACAAACCTGGGTAGCTTCTAGTGGTCTTTTGGTGAACTTTTATAAAAAAATCATGGGACCAACACAGAAGGCAAGAGCCCCCATAACGCGATAGACGTGTTGTTTTGCACACTGGGGTTTGCGCATTTTTTGCCCATTGATTCCACCGTGAACCTTTGGGCACCCCCTCGCCCACCTCGACAACAAATAAAACTCACTTTGGCGAAGAGCAACGCAACGGTCGGTATTGAGCGGATTTAGCAGCGCAGCATCGCTTTCTCTCCCTGAGGAAATCCCCTTGGACGGCGCGGAAATCCCTTACCCCATCCCCCTTATCAAAAGAGTGATCCATAAGTTAGCGCTTTGTTCTTTTGAGTTGAGCCTGGAGCTTTAGATATTTTCCAGATATCTTTTTGATTTAAGCCGCTGATGGGGTCCACTCGCCCTCACCTGTTCTTCCCTTTTGGATGTGTTTTTTCCTTTGGGCAACTTTACTGGAGTTAATGTCACAAAAAACACACGAAGGTTTTTAGAAGGCTAAATGATAGAGGGATACACCCCCAGCCGTTAACCCTTCGTTTATGGCTAGAATATGCATCGTCGGCAAGGATAATGATCTAGCGTAAATTCACGTAGACTTGACTGCAGGAGACTTTTAAAAGTTTCATCTGCCTGAAGTCGAGCTTGGTGACGGGTAATCATCAGAAACCTAGTCACTGAGGTGAATGTAGATGCGCTGGTATTATTCTTGGTTAGTAGGGACTCAGTAGAAACACAGAGCCAGCGCCGAACTGGTTCACACTGTTCTGAGTCAACGCTGAATCAGGGTCATGGGTGCATATGAATAGCCTATTGGTAGCAAGCTTGGTGGGATCGTCACACTATGCGGCAGTTCGAGATGATTCCTTAAAGGATGAGGACAATGCGGCTTGGGTGATGGAGCTGCCCGATGGGGAGCGCCGGGAATGGGTGGAGCGTATTCGTTGGATTCGCCTGGTGGATCGTTTGGCGGAAAAGGGACAGATTTCGGCGATCGCCCCAGAAGGGGTCTACACAGAGGCAAGCTTTAACGGCGCGAGCGAAGAAACGACCGACGCCGCGTTATTTCCATCCAACTTCAGCGAGTTTTACCAAAGTTGGCAACGCCTAAGAACGGTTCAGCCTGGTAAAGCGACAGATTTTATAGCTCATGACCTGCCTCACCAATCCTTGGAAGCTCCTTTGAGCTCTATTTTGGAGGGCATCGCCCAGCGGTGGTTCCAGATTTCCCAAAAAGAAATGGATCGGCTATCGATTCAGTCCTGGGATAGCTATGTGTCGGCGATCGCCTTTTACCATGGCCGCCATACGGAAATCCAAACCCTAACCGACTACGAAACCATGATGGATGGGCTGGCGGGGTCGTTTTTCCAAATTTTGCCTTATTTAGAGCCCCACCATTGGGATTGCGCTCGGCACTTTGGCATTGTGGATCAGTTTTATAACAATCTGCGGGATTTGCACGAGGATTTACAGCAGGGCATTTGTTATTTTCCGGCAGAGCTGCTGGATCGCTTTGGCGTAACGCGGGAGTCAGTGGTAGACGGCAGCTGTATTGGCACGGAAAATTACCGCCAACTGATGGAATTTTGGGTGGGGGATTATTTACTGACTTTGCGCCGTCGTGCCCATGGGCTGCTGCTGTGTTCCGATTTACATCCCTCTTGGCTACGGCTGCGAGCCTGGTGTTTGCGGCGCTATGAGCGTATTGAACAGGTAATGCGCCAATGTAAGTTTGACTTTGTGAAATTCTCCCAGTGCTATTGGCAGGCGGTTCGGGAAGATTTACATCACTATCGTCAGCTGGGACATGGAACATCCCCCCAAGAAATTACTGATTATTTCCCAGAGCGATTGCCTCAATGTCCTCCTAGAACCGTTCCAACGCCCCATCGGGTGCCACAATCTCCTTCACCGGCGGCGTCCTTGGCTTTGGCACGGGTTAGCGCCCAGGACCCGATTACCTGGTGCTGGGCAATCGCCCACTTCCTGAAAATATCCCCAGCGGCGGTGGTGCTGGCCCAGGATTTATTTGTTTGCCTTGATCGGTTTCACTGTGGCGATCGCCCCCGCAGTCAAATCAGCACTTCGGCAATTATCGCGTCCTCCATCAGCATCCCCAAAGGAGGATCCGGTGAGAAAATTTCCCAAAAAGGCTCTGAAGTTGGCATCAACGTGCCGATCATTGTGGTGAAGGGGTCGTCACCGTTACCCGCGATGGAGGAGAACGACCGTCCTAGTAGCGATGTTGAGGACAAAATCAGAAACAATCCTGAAGGCAAAAGAAGAATTCAAACTGGATCTGGAAAAGCTTTACAGCTGCTGCGGGTGTTGCGATCGCAGCGATTTCCAAAAGATGGAGCTGCATACAGTGGAATGATGAAGCGATGGAAAAGTAGCCTGGGCAATCATCAACAGTGGGCATTTAGAATTGCTCAGAAACAAGAAGATCAAGGCACTGAGCGGTCCTCTGAAATCCTTAGCCTTCCTCTATAGGATGGTATTAGGTCCTAAATTCAGAGTCACTGAGCTAGTTTTTGAACAATGGCAAGAAACGCTGATCGCCAGTCGCTGGCAATTGCAGTCACCCCATTAGCTTGAGCATCATTCACCGCAGTTTCTAGCGGGGGAATGCCATTTTTATGGATGTTGGACCGCAAAACTAAACTGCTTCATTGGAGAGACCGTCGCGGGCACAGGGAGACGGACCGAATCTAACTTGCCTCACAGCCTGCCTCTTGAAATACCAAATTGACATTATTCAGCAATTTTCTGAGCCGCAGCAGAAAACACTAATTGCCAATTACTGGAACCTGCAACTGCTAAATCATTTTTTAATCCGTTCTCCAATCGTTTACAAAAACGCTTAGCCTCGTCGAAAGCAGACAAGTCAATTGTGTCAGAAACATTGCTTCGCAAGTCTTGATCGATTCGACTCCTGTTGATAATTTTGCAACTCTTACTCGCTAAATCCTGTAAATTTCTGACTTTTCCATCTATCCATAAGTTCATAGAACCATCTTCACTAGCTGAGATGACATTCCCTGCTTCTGTAGTGAACAGGGCAGTTACCTGATTATGAGAATCACCATCCACTGACCACTTCACCACGCCATCCTCACCCCAAAACTGAATCGTATTATCCCCATCAACGGTCACTATTGCCGGAGGCTGAGTCAATCCAAAAAAATTGGCCAGCTTTGCATAGTTAGCACCATAGTCAGCATAGTCAACTAGCCGAACAGCTCCAGACTTAACTCGACCTTCGCCAATAAGTTCGGCACGTCCTTCTTCAAAACTAAAGTGCTGCCAAGATCCATTTCTCTGCCCAACAATAAATCCTTTTTGCGTCCATGCAAATGATGTAACATGCTTTGTTCCTGGCAATTTACCTTCACTTTTAAAATTGCCTTGCAGATCCCACACACGCCATCCTCCACGATCATCGAAGGCAATGACATATTCCGATGAGTAAAAATCTACTGTCACTACCTTCTGAGTGGAATTTTCATCCTCAAAGTAGAACCACTCCTGTTTTTGCCCAGCAGGACTCAGCAGCTGTATGTTCCCTTCGGAGTCCGATGAGACAATAAATCCCTCAAGCTCACTGAGTGCCTGAACTGCATTGCTATGCTTTATCACCTCTTTCCCTTTACCTGAAGTATTCCAACGCCACACTGAGCCTCTATCATCTCCAGAAATAATCTCGGACCTGCCGGCTTTATGTGAATTATCATAGTATCTTAAGTGAGTTACCTTGCCGATATGCCCGCTCCTCGCCTTTCCAACTGACTCTCCTCTTGCGTTCCATTCGAAAATATCTCCCTCGCTATTACCAGCAAAGATTTTTTGCTCGCCATCAGTAGCTGTGCCATCACTTGTAGCAAAAATGCTGGTAATAGGCGCAGATCCCTTTGGGAATTTGTACCCCAATATGTCTGATGATGTTATTTCCACCCACTCTGGATATCCTTCAATTTTGCGTTCTTCAACCTGTATGCCTATGTTCCAGTGTTGAATAATTCCATCTTGACCAACAGAAATTAAAGTCTTTTCTCCATCGCTAAGTGTAGAAACCATGGAAGAAACAGTGCCATTGTGTACCGCAAGATCAACAATAGTGTCTTGAAGACGATCTACATAAGTCGAACTAAATACTGGAACTAAGCTTATAGATCCATTAATCTGTGGGATTGCAATTATTTCAGTACCAAGGGAATGTCTTTCTAAACTTATGAAAGATCCTGAGACTCCAATTTGCATCTGTGGAGTTATCTTGGCAAGATTATCCGTCTCTTCTGAATTTTTATCTACACTTTCTAAATTTTGGCTTTGATCAAAACTAACTTCAGAGAGAGATTTATTTTTGATCCTTTTCCCATCTGAAGAAGTTAGAGGAGAATAAGGTTCAAGATCACTAGGAAAGATCATAACAACCTGGTCTCGTGTCCCTACAATGACTGTGCCATCATCCTTGGGAAGCAGCGCCTCAATATAATCGCCAAACACCTTAGTTGAAAAAATATCAACGTTTGAATGGTAGAGTCCCATTAATTTTTGCCCTGTAGTACTCCACTGCCCTATATGACCAATTTGGTTTCCCAGCCAGATTGAGGAGCCGTCGCTACTAATAGCTAGACTGCTTACCGGGCTTGCTAATTCAACCTTCTTCTCCTTAGCATTAGAATCGTTAAGTGCCCACCATCGGAGAATTCCTCCATCTCCAGCAGTGGCCAAAATATCGTCAATTCCAAACTCGATCTTAGTCACAATCCCATTATTATCTTGAGCGATTGGGTCCCGGCTTTTGCGCCCCCAAGTTGTCACTATTTCGCCATCCTCCGATAATAACCACACTCTCCCTTCACTGTCTGCAACTGCAAGGCGGTCGCTTTTAGATATTGCCAGTTCCTCAATACTAATAAGTTGCTCCTCTTTATCTTTCAAGGTGACAGATCCAAGTTCTTCTCCTTTTAAATCCATATGGATAAGCTTCCCCTCCCCGCCCAACCAGAAAGTTCCGTCAGATCGAAGGGCAACCTTCCCAGTTGAGTTACGCGATTCTGGGTAAGTAAAAATTCCACGCAGGCGAAGTTTATCGTCAAGGTGTCTCAAAGTTTCGTACATCTTATTATGCAAGGAAGGCGGAGCTAAAAATTCAAGGCGATCATAAATTTCCATGGCAGCCATAGCAGAGATTAATGCGTTCTTTTCATCAGTTTCTCTGTTCAACTCTACAGATTCTAAATACTGCTCAATTCGCCGAATATCTGCATTAATTAAGCCCCAAGTGGCGGCAGTTCCAGCTATCGTTATTGTCGCCATAACGACTCCGGCTATCGCCCATTGCAAAGTCACGTTTCGCCGCCGCTGAAACAGACTATTTTCAACGAAATTAGATTCAGCAGCATTAAACCAAAGTCGTCGTGTTTTAAGCAGTTTTCCTAACAAATCAAGTCGCGGTTCTGTTGTCCATAAAAAGTCACGCCCCGATTGTCTTTTGTCTTTATTACGCTTACGTTTCTGCTCGTTCCTAATAGCTTGTTCTCGCCAACCTCTGGTTAGATAACCCGTAACTTTCTCAATACCCCGTACGCTCTTATCCAATCCCTTATCCCACCAGCGAGACGTATCCGGCTGTGCCTGCCATTCCAAAGCTGCTGGAGTTAATCGCCGTTGCAACAACAAATCTTCCCGATCCTCCCGCACCCATCTCACCAAACGATCCCAACTACGCACCAACGCATCATGCACCGGCTCAAAATATTCCTCATCCCGGTCCGTCCTCCCAGTCACCAGCAGCCCCCCAGCCACCAGGGCACCTAGGCACTTTTGCACCAACTCATTTACCTCCGCCCCATAGGTCAACTCCGCCTGGGTCACCCGCCGCCGCGCCAGTTCCCCCGTGGGCACCACCATCCGAGTCAAAATTCGCCGAGCCGTTTCCTGCTCCTCTTGGTCAAAGCCTCCATAAACCGACTCTGCCCGCTGAGTTAAAGACCCCGTAACGCCCCCCAGCTTTTCATAGGCTGCCAGGGTCAAGGTGCGATCGCTCCTCTCCTCAGTTTTCACCGCCTCCAAATAATCCCAATACAGCTCACTTAGGGCGAAGGACAACAACGGCAACGCCCCCGGCATTTGCGCCACATCTTCCACCAACCGATTCACTAATTCCGGCGGGTCAAAATACAACACCCGCTCAGCCGCAGGCTTGGTCACAATGTCACGAATATCCTCCATGGATAACGCCGGAACCACGTAGCGCGACGCCATCCAATCTTCACGAGAAAGAATTTCTTCCTGAAACTGCCCCTCAAAATCTGAACGCAAGGTAGCAACAATCTTAAGGGTAGAATCCGTGGATTTTTCAGCAGCAATTTCTATCAGTTTAGATAGCCACTCTAGCAAAATTTTCCCTTCCCCAGCGGCATCTAAAGTAATCAGTTCCTCAAACTGATCAAACGCAAAAAGCCACTGCTTTATATCTACCTTTCCAGTGGTTTTAACCTTCGCCGCAACCCGTTGCAACCACCGCCAAAAGATCCCCGCATCCCGATTCCAATTCTTAGGCAACGTTAAAAGATTATTTTGCTTTAGCTGGGTGATCGCCGGTGCTCCCAACGTCTCTAACCACCGCAAAATGGAAATTCTAAGGGACTCCAAACAGCGCTCCCCAGGACGACAGGGACCAATAACTTGATAGCCCTCTTCCACCAACTTAGGAATTAAACCTGCTTTTACCAAGCTAGATTTTCCACTACCAGAAATTCCAATTACCGGAATCAGCGTTGTCGGATTTTTAACGGCTTCTAATAAACCAGCCAGGGCGCGATCGCGACCAAAAAACAAATCCTTATCCTTAATATCGTAGGATTTCAATCCCATCCAAGGATTCGCCGCCTTAGTTAATATCGGTGCCGGTTCCAATTTCTTAGGATCGAAATCCGGCAGCAAGAATAAATATTCACCCTTATCGTGCCCCTTCAGCTGACAAAAACCAGGCTTTTGCTTATCCGTTAAATCTGCCAGCGTATTGTTTAAATAAACAAACAGTTCATTGGCAGTAATAATCCCATCCGCATATAAATCCCGATAAACCTTTTCCTGCCCACTTAACACCGTCAACAGTCGCTCAGCAAAGGGAGAATGGCGACTACCATCAGCAACTTGAAAGCGATTTCCTAACGGAATAGCACTATCAAGAGCCTTTTCATCATGGGCAGCGGAGGTAATAACTTCCCGCGCAGTTCCATTTAGAAAGCGCTTAAAACGTTCCTTGTAAATCTGTTGCGATCGCCGCACGCTGCGAGTGGTGCCCGCCCAACGAAATGTGCCCGCAAAACAACAATCTAAAATCAACAATAAATGACGACAGGGAAGGTCTACCAATGCATCGTGAACCAACTGCATGGCAATAAAACTATCAGCCCTGCCCTGCCCATTCTGCCCAGAATCTACCTGATTAATATTGGCATCCTGGGGCAAAATAAACCCTGCCGGACTGCCAGCTCCCGACTCATCCAAAGTGTCGCGAGCAACCCCATGTCCTGCAAAATAAAATAAAACTTGGTCCGCCTCTTGAAGAACAATAGACTCTTCCTCAAGCGTCAAAGATCCTGACTTAAGCTGGCTTAAACAATCTAATATTTTGGCATTAGTAGCATTGGTATCTAGCAAGTAAAGAACTTGATAGCCATACTGCTTAGTTAATAGCTCCCCGATCGCCTGAGCATCATTCACCGCAGTTTCTAACGGGGGGATGCCATTTTCATAGGCGTTAACCCCAATAATAATCGCAAAATTACGCAGCATTGTAGAGACCCTTGTCGTAAAACGACGAACGGTCCGACTTTAACCCACCCTAAAAGCTCCGTTTTGTATGCGCTCTAAAGCTTTAAGCTTTTGAAAAAATCGGTAATTGCCTCACTAACCTCAGGACCCTGAATATCCAGCGGTAGCACGTGTCCCGACAGGTCAAACCATTGCACTTCTAACGGTCCTTTACACCGATTCTGAGCCATTTCCGTTGCTTCGGCCGGGATGGTGGGATCGTTGCGGGAATGGGCGATAAAGACGGGGCAGGAAACTTGGTCGAGGCGATCGCGAGTGTACCGGGACACTTCCCAAAGGGCGCGGCCAGCGCGGGCATTTTCAAACTCATAACACGGGGCATAAAATCGCTGGGAAATATGCTTCGGCACATTGACGTTGAGCCAGCCAAAATAGCGGGAAAGCACCTCGCCGCGGAAGGGCAATTTCAACGCTGGAGCCGTTGCCGCGCATGCGTCCACTAACCCTTCGCTAGCCAAGGCAAAGCTTAGGGCGCCGCCCATGGAATCACCGTAGGCATACACTTTTTTGTAACGACTTCTCAGTTTTGTTACCTCTATGCGCGCCGCAGTTAGCAGCTTTTCCATGGTGATCTTGGGAAATTCCCGGCGCTGTTGTTGGGGATCTTGCCAGCCATGGCCGGGCAACACTGGGGCATAGGTGTCAAAGCCAGCGCGGGCACACTGTTCCGCGATGGGACGCACACCGTAGGGCATGGCTGTAAATCCGTGGAGGCAAAGAATCGCCGTGTCGGTGGTTTTACTGGTGGGGCGATCGCCCACAAACCGCAACGGACGAGCATCGGGAAACAACTGGGCTAACTGGTGTGCCGGATAATCATCCACCGCCGAAAAATAAAAATTCTGCTTCTGCGTCGATCGCTGCTGGTGCCCCATGATTGCCTCTAATTCACCGCGTTCAAAGCGCAGTAGTTGGTTCGCTGCCGTCATAGATGCCCCGCGGGATGACCCCATTGATGCGTCAGTCAAACTCGTCAGCCAATTCCTTAGCGCCCAAGCACCGACTCAATACTTTTGACTCAATTAATTGCAGTTTAGTTTGGGGTTTTAGAATTAATTATCTTCATTGTTCACTATGGCGATCGGCATGGTTTACAAGCCCTAGCCCACTGGGAATTCCCAAAATGCTTTGGCAGCGATCGCCTTCCCCAAGAGACTTTCAGCCATTTCCCAAATCCTGCCCTATCGCCTCCATGGCCAACAAAATGGGACCACTCCAAAAAGCGTCCCAATTCACAAAGCCACAGACACAATATTGCTGCTCTAATTTTTATAGACCTGTCGCTACAGACCTGTCGCTACAGACCCAAAAGTTCCCGATAAGCCCCCGCCGACATTAGCGCCTCCAACTCCTCCGGGTTCGACATCCGCACTTTAATCAGCCAGCCATTCTCACCGTGGGGATCCGCCGCCAAATTTTCCGGCGCATCCACATAAGCATCGTTGCACTCAATCACCACGCCGGTCACCGGAGAATACAGCTCCCCTACCGCCTTCACCGACTCCAACGATCCAAAGTTCTCCCCCTTCTCAATTTCGCTGTCCACCTCAGGCAGCTCCAAAAACACCAAATCCCCTAGCTCATCAATGGCGTAGGCACTTAGCCCCACCAACGCCACATCCCCATCAACGCGCACATACTCGTGGGAATCCTGGAAAACCAAATCATCGGGAAACGTAAACGCCATCACAGCACCTCACGCAACAGGCAAAACGGGAAATCATCAAAAATATAGTGACGGAAAGATTTTCAAAATCTATCCCTGACAACCCTATCCGAACAGGCTGGCAAAGTATGGGAATTCGCCTTAAGAATTAACCCAATGTCCCCGCAAATCGTAGGGATTCGCCTCCGTAATTTCCACAGGAATAATGCTGCCTAACGTCACCGGTTGATTGGTGGTTACGTACACCAATCCGTCCACGTCGGGGGAGAAGCGATCGCACCGTCCCAGGGCCATATTTCCCAGGGGCTTTTCCTGCTCCACCAACACATCCACCACCTTGCCCACCTGAGCCTGATTGCGCTTCAGAGAAATAGGCTGCTGCAATTTCATCAGGTCCGCCCGCCGCCGGTTCATCACCTCTTGGGGCAATTGATTGGGCAAATCAAAGGCCGCCGTTCCCTCCTCCGCCGAAAAGGTAAAAACCCCCACATGGTCAAATTCGTGGCGTTCCATAAATTGATATAGATGCTCAAACTGCTCCTCCGTCTCGCCAGGGAAACCCACAATCAAAGTGGTACGCAAAATGGCATCGGGCAGCGCTTCTTTAATGCGATCAATGGTGCGATCATTGACATCCGCCTGCCAGGGACGATTCATAGACCGCAGCACCTGGGGATGGGAATGCTGCAACGGCAAATCTAAATAGGGCAGCACATTCGGCGTTTCCCGAATTGCATCAATAACTTTTGGTGTAAGCCCCGTGGGATAGGCATAGTGCATCCGAATCCACGGCACATCCACTTCTCCCAATGCCCGCAGCAGCTCTGCCAGCATGGGCCTACCGTAAATATCTTTTCCGTAATTGGTGGTGATTTGGGAAATCAAAATAATTTCCTGCACCCCCTCCGCTGCCAGCCGTTTTGCTTCGGCCACAATGGACTCAATAGTGCGCGATCGCTGATTGCCACGCAGGTGAGGAATAATGCAAAACGCACAGCGATAATCACACCCCTCCGCAATACGCACATAAGCCGTACCCTCCGCCGTGGTGCGATAGCGCGGCACCGTTTCATCAGCAATATAAGTGGGCTCCGGGGTCACCAGCTCCACCCGCTCCCCCTGCTCCGCCCGCTCAATCACATCTACAATCTGCCCATAATCCCCCGTGCCCACCACGGCTACCGCCTCCGGCAACTCCTCCAAAAGCTGCCCCTGGAAGTGCTGAGCCATACAGCCGGTCACCACAATTTTCTTGCCCGCCTCCGCCAGTTCCACTAAGGTGCGCACCGATTCTTCCCGCGCATCCTGAATAAAACTGCACGTATTGACAATGGTGTAGTCGGACGCGTCGTCATCCGCATCTACCCCATAGCCCGCCTCCGACAGCAACCCCAACATATGCTCCGTATCAATACGATTTTTCTCGCACCCTAAATGGGAAATCGCAATTTTAGGCTTACTGGTTTTGGTCTGATCGGGCATAGGAAATATAACGCTTTAAAAATGGGATCTAATAAACGGGCATACAGCCAAACGAGAGTAACATAGAAGTCTAATAAATCATGGAGAATGCCCATGAATTTATCCCAATTTACTTCACAAAAAAGCACTAAAAGTATTGCGAATTTACCAGAAACAATAGCCGTAGCAGTTGATAAGTTGCCGCCCCGTTTGGTCCAGCTAGCTTATGCCAGTTTCGATGGCTGGGTGGAGGCGAGCTGGGATGACTTTGTGGCGATCGCCGGCAACAAAGAACCTGAGGGTTTACCCAGCGTCAAGGCTTACTACTACAACCAAAGGATGCATGTCGTCCCGTTAGGATATGAGCATTCTCGGCAGAATAATATTCCTTACAAAGTTGCGACGCTTTTTGCTGCTTTTAATCGGGTCAAAAGTATTGAGTGCATTAATGCCACTTTGAGAAAGACGGGGCATAAAGAATGCCAGCCAGACTTATCTATCTACCTTGGGGAAATTAAAACGCTTCCTGCTATTGGGAGCAATCAAATTATTGACTTGAATCAGTGTGATCCACCCACGTTGGCGATTGAAGTTGCGGTTAGCAGTTTAGCTGACGACTTGGGTCCGAAGAAGGGGCTCTATAAAGAGTTAGGGATTCAAGAATACTGGGTGGTTGATGCTTTGCAGCGATCGCTAATTGCCTTTGACTTGTGTGGTGACACTGCTCAAGAAATCACTCAGTCGGTAGTGCTGCCAGGGTTAGATTTGGCTATTGTGACTGAGGCATTGCGCCGGACCGATGAGAACAACGATGCCGCCATTACGATGTGGCTGATTGAAATGTTTCAGGAGCAGTCGGGGTGAGACGCCTGTGCTGACCATGGTTGATGCAGCGCAATGGCGAGAATTGCACTAAAATTTCGGCAATTGTACGGCGTGAGTTTGTTTTGAGGGCTTAAAGATGGCGGCAGAGTTTAAGTTGCGCGATTTATTGGCGGCGGTTTCTTTGGCTCCTGCGATCGCCGATCATTCTGCCCTCGATGGGACGGTTAAGGGATTAAGCACTAATAGCAAAACCTGTCAGCCGGGGGACTTATTTATTGGGATGCCGGGGACGCGGGTGGACGGCGGTGAGTTTTGGCGTTCGGCTATTGAAGGTGGGGCGATCGCTGCGATTATTTCCCCGGAAGCTGCTAAAAATAAGCCGTTAGAAAGTGACGACAATACGTGTTTAATTATCGCTGAAGACGTGGTGGGCGTTTGCGGAGAAATTGCCGCGGCTTTCTACGACGATCCCACTCAAACGTTGCAATTAGTGGGCGTCACTGGCACCAATGGTAAGACGACCACTTCCCAGTTGGTGGAGTATTTCTTGGGGCGTTGTGGGCGATCGCCGGCATTGTTTGGAACCTTGGTAAACCGCTGGCCCGGCTATGAGAAAACTGCCGTTAACACCACACCTTTTGCGGTGGAATTACAGGGGCAATTGGCGGCGGCGCGGGATGCGGGGGCTGATTCGGCGGTGATGGAGGTGAGTTCCCACGGATTGCATCAGCGGCGGGTGGCGGAGTGTAAGTTTCAGGTGGCGGTGTTTACCAATTTGACCCAGGATCATTTGGATTATCACGGCACAATGGACGCCTATTTTGAGGCAAAGGCGCTGTTGTTTTCTTCCGACTACCTAACAGAAACTGGGCGGGGAATCGTCAATATCGATAGCGATTATGGTCAAAAAATGGTGGATAAACTGCCAAAAAATCGCCGTTGGACCTATAGCGTAGACAATGAAAAAGCCGATTTTTATCTAACAGATTTAGCCTACCAATTAGACGGAGTTACCGGTCAGCTTCATGGTCCCGATGGTCAAGTTGTTCCATTTTCTTCACCGCTGGTGGGACAGTTTAATTTAGAAAATGTTTTGGCAGCGATCGCATCAGGATTACACCTAGGGTTAGAGTTAGTAACGATGGTAAACGCGCTGGCAGAATTTCCCGGCGTACCCGGAAGAATGCAGCGAGTTGCTGTGGGTTACGAAGCAAAAGAACAGGATATTAGCGTAATTGTGGACTACGCCCATACGCCGGATAGTTTAGACAATGCGTTGCGGGCGGCGCGACCGTTTGTGGCGAATCGGTTAATTTGCGTGTTTGGCTGTGGGGGCGATCGCGATCGCACCAAGCGTCCGCTAATGGGCAATATTGCGGCGAGCCAGTCGGACTGGGCGGTAGTAACCTCTGATAATCCGCGCACTGAGGACCCGCAGCAAATTTTGAATGATGTGGTGGAGGGGATTTCTGCTGATGCGAACTCGGTGGTGATTGGCGATCGCGCTGAGGCAATTCGTACGGCAATTTTGGAGGCGAAGGCGGGAGATTGCGTTTTGATTGCCGGGAAAGGTCATGAAGATTATCAAATTTTAGGCACTGAAAAGATTCATTTTGACGATCGCGAACAGGCTCGTGATGCGTTAAGGTTGCGACTGGGTTGACCCGCCCACGGTTTGCTTGAGGAGGAAAGGCGCACGTGCAGATTACATTTTTAGGGACCAGCTCTGGCGTTCCTACGCGATCGCGCAACGTATCCAGCGTGGCATTGCGCCTTCCCCAGCGCTCCGATATTTGGCTATTCGACTGCGGAGAAGGCACGCAACATCAGTTTTTACGCAGCGATCTTCGCCCCAGCCAAATCACCAAAATTTTTATCACCCATATGCACGGTGATCATATTTTTGGATTGATGGGATTGTTGGCAAGTTGCGGTTTAGCGGGGGATCCTCAGCCCATCCAAATGTTTGGTCCGCCGGAACTGAAGGACTACTTAAAATCCTGTCAGCGTTATTCAAAAACCCGCTTTGCCTTTCCCATTGAAATCTTCACGGTAGAGCCAGGAAAGGTTTTTGAAGACAAGGAATTTAAGGTATTTTGCTTGCCTTTAAAACATCGCGTTCAGGCGTATGGTTATCGCATAGAAGAAAAGGATCGTCCGGGGCGATTTGATATTAGTAAAGCGAAGGAAATGGAAATTCCACCGGGACCGATTTATGCAGATTTGAAAAAGGGAAAAACGGTTACGTTGGCAGATGGGCGAATCATTAACGGTCAGGAATTTTGCTCTGAGGCGGAGGTGGGGCGCAAGTTTGTTTACTGCACCGATACGGTGTTTTGTGACAATGCCATTGAGTTGTCCCACGATGCTGATGTGCTGATTCATGAGGCAACTTTTGCCCATCAGGATGCGGAAATGGCCTTTGAAAGGCTGCACTCCACCTCAACAATGGCGGCACAAGTGGCCCTGGGTGCAGGGGTAAAACATCTAATATTGACCCACTTCAGTCCTCGCTATAACCCTGGAAATGCCGTTACTTTCAAGGACTTGCTAAAAGAAGCTCAGGCAATTTTTCCTAATACTTCAATGGCAAAGGATTTCCTGGTTCACGAAATTCCTCGACGGCGATCGCCCAAACCCAAAAAGGTTGAGCAACCGTCAAAGAAAGTCGTCAAAAAATCACAAGCCGTTGAAAAATAACTAGGACGGGATATTTACTTCGTCAGCAAAACTAGCAATGCGCTCAAATTCAAAGGGACCCGCTTTTGCGCCCCACAGTTGTTCGTCGGTGTTCACGTCGCGCCCCGTATCATGGCTAGAAAAGCGATCGCCATCAATTTCAAACTTACTATCCAGGTAAGTTTCCTGTCCCTTGCGAGTGACCAAGCATCCCTTTCCGGGCTCCACATTTCCAGCAAACATACTGCCGGTCCAGTGAACAATAAAATTACACTTGCCCATTAGTTCAATGCGATCGCGGGTTAAATCTTTAAGCCGTTCTGGCTCACGGGACGCACCGTAAAGGTTTTCAGCATTGGTGATGCTGTAATTTTCAATTTCGATGTGATCGTCAACGGTAATCAGCTTTAAAACACGCGTTCGATAGGGTTGGTTTAGGGCAAAAGCATAGGCTTGTTCTAGATATAAACTAGCGCCGTCCATTAAATCCCAAGGCAAAGGACGCATACACACTTTAATATGGGCAAAAAAGGGCGGATTTTCGATGGCTTGCTCTTGGTTACTAAATTCGCTAGCCATCCATTGTGCCAGGGTTTTTATATCTTTAGAATGGGTCATTTTTTAAACGCTAACGATTTCCAATTACTTGCCTAAAACGACTTGCCTAAAACGGTGCGATCGCCCATATATCGCTGTAAAACTTCGGGCACGGCGATGGTTCCATCAGGCTGTTGATAATTCTCCAAAATCGCTGCCATGGTGCGACCGATCGCCAATCCAGAACCATTTAAAGTGTGCAGGAACTGAGTGCCTTTTTTACCCGCCACCTTGTAACGAATATTGCCACGACGGGCTTGGAAATCGCCACAGTTAGAGCAGCTTGAAATTTCGCGATATTTATTTTGGGAGGGCAGCCACACTTCCAGGTCGTAGCATTTTCGCGCAGAAAAACCGATATCACCGGTGCACAGTTGCAACACTCGATAGGGCAGTTTTAATGCTTCCAGAATTGACTCAGCGTCTTTTACCAATGCCTGATGAGCCGCTTCCGATTCTTCCGGTTTTACAAACTTAAATAGCTCCACCTTATTAAACTGGTGGAGGCGGATTAATCCTCGAGTATCGCGACCGTAGCTTCCAGCTTCCCGACGGAAACAGGGGGTGTAGGCACAGTGGAGAATCGGTAGTTCGCTATCTTGCAAAACCTCATCCCGGTAAAGGCTGGTCACCGGCACCTCGGCGGTGGGGGTTAACCATAGGTCATCGCGATCGCACTTAAAGCTTTCTTCGGCAAACTTCGGCAGCTGCCCCGACGCGGTCAACGATGCGGAGTTAATCAAAATCGGCGGCAACACTTCCGCATAGCCCACCTTGATATGGCGGTCCAACATAAAGCTAATTAGCGCCCGCTCCAGCGCCGCCCCGTCGCCCAACAGCGCCACGAAACGACTTTGGGCAATACGCGCCGCTCGCTCAAAGTTCAACCAGCCCAGCTTTTCGCCAATTTCGTAGTGGGGCAAAATATCGTTCCGCTGGGGAATCAGCTCGTCCCCCCAACGCCGCACCTCAACGTTGTCATCTTCGGTTTTGCCCACGGGAGTTTCCGGGTCCGGCAGGTTCGGCAGACCAATCACCAGATCGTGGATTTTTTCCTTTAATTCCCGCTCCTGGGGCTCCAGGTCTGCCAGTTGCTTCTTAACCTGATTTCCCTCTTCTCGCAGCGCCGCCACTTCCTCGCCTTTGGGGTCCGCGCCCCCTTTGATTTTTTGCCCAACAGCCTTGCCCACTTCATTACTGCGGGTTTGCAACTCCGTGCGCTTAGTTTCTAACTCTCGCTGTTGCTGGTCCAGCGCCAGAATTTCCGTAAGGTCATAGTCGCCACGAGTGCTGAGCCGCTCTTGAACTTCGGTAGGGTTATTGCGGATTTGTTTGATATCTAGCACGGTGTTGCCCTCGCGGTGTTGCCCGGCGAAACTGCGGATTTTATAGAAATATCGAAAGTGCCAGTAACCTTGGCGCGTTCAGTATCTTACCGGCGATCGCACCTCGGGCCCACTCTTTTCAGTCGATTAGTAATTCAGGCTAGACGCCCTTATATTCGTTGACTTCGCGAAAAATGCTGGAAGCAACTGCGTCATAGTTATTTTCTAGAAATACGAATTTCACGGACCTATCGAAAGGTTTTGAGTGCATCGGATCGACTGTAAACTCTGTAAAAACAACTTTGTTATCCCAACTTTTAACCACATCACACCTCACAGAGCCGCACCCCCATTGCCCACAAGAGCAAACTGCAACGACCTTTTTCTCTGGATCAGCACCCAACAGTTGAACCGGCTGAATTCCTAAGCCACTCCTGAATAGTCTGAAGGGGACTGGCGTAGTGTTTTCCTCAGCAGATTTACCGTAGAAAAATTCCCCAATGGGTCTATCATTAACCCTAATTTCAAAGGACAGCGACGCATTATGGCTCGTTGTTCGATAACTTAAAACATCCGTTGAATTCAGCATAGAGGCGTTCTAAACCAGAGCAATTAAGGTTTTAGAGATTATCTTGCGATTCCCTTACGACAAATATTTCACATAACACCGATCGCACCGTTCCGTTTCCACGTCGGTATCAGGTTGGTATCCGCTAGTTTCATAGAGATGAATCGCTGCCTTCATGGCAGAGACTGTTTCAATCCAGATTGTCTTGAAACCTTTTTGGGCGATCACCTCTTCCAAAAGCGTCAAAACTTTCCGTCCCAGCCCCAGCCCTCGAATGGATGGATGAAAATACATTTTGCGAATTTCCACAGCACCATCCCCGCGCGCCACAGGAAAATATGCCGCCGTGCCTACCAAGGTCTCTAACTCTTCCTCCTCTTCACTACCTTGCCGCTGCACCAACACCCAAAATTCCCCGTCGGCTTGCAGATAACACTCTTCCACCTGCACCACATCGCGATCTGCCGACTCCGGCTGCCACGGCAGGTTGTATTCTCCCAACACCAACCGAATTAAGTCCGCTGCGGCTTGGCGATCGCCCGGCTGCCAGGGGCGCACAGAAATTGATTCCGTCAAAGGAAGATCAAAAGATTTAGCTTCTGAGGGTGTGGGATTTGCCATGGAATGTTTTAGGGAAGAGCCACCACCAAACGATTCTCTAGATTATGATTCTTTAAAGTGATGAATATAAATGGACGTAGATTATGACGTTTGCGCCCGGAGTAATCCACCGTTCTAAATTTTCGCCCGTCGCTTGCGTTCTTTGCGTAGTTTTTCTTGCGCACCATTCACCGCACTCTAATTTCGCTAATTTTGGCGATCGCTCTTCCTCAGTAATTTTCAGGGAAACCTAACAGCAAGGGGAAATATCTAAACTTGTTCTGGCTTCCACCTTACCGTCGGAGCCACTGAGCTTTCCATTGAATTACTGACTGACCCAATGTCATCGTTGATAGCAGGGAATCGGTTGATATCCACGTTCTGGAGCGATCGCCCACTCACTGAGCTTGTTAATTTATGACCTTTTTGCTTCTAATTGCAGGGCTACTACTACTCACTTTAGGCGCTGATGTTTTGGTTCGGGGCTCCGTTCGCCTGTCCGCTCGGTTTGGCATCGCCCCGCTCATTGTGGGATTGACGGTGGTGGCGTTTGGCACTAGCGCCCCGGAATTAGCCGTTAGTATTCAATCAATTTTGCTGGGGCGCGACGCCATCTCCCTCGGCAACGCCCTAGGCAGCAATATCTTCAACGTGCTCGCTACGTTAGGTATCGCGTCGATTATTGCCCCCCTAGCCGTGTCTCAGCAGCTGGTGCGCCTGGATGTGCCGTTGTGCATTGGCGTCTCGGCGCTGGTGCTGTTATTTTCCCTCGATGGGCAGCTGCATCAAACGGATGGGTTTGTGTTGCTGGCGGGCATTATTACCTACACGGTTTTTCTGTTTATCAAAGGGCGCAAGCAGGGCAATGACGATGGGTTAGAAGATTATGAGCGGGAATATGGGGCGATCGCCAATGCCGGTTTAATTCAGTGGGCCCAGGATTTTGCCCTAGTGGCCGTTGGGATTTTTATGTTGGTGTCTGGCTCCAAGCTGCTGGTGGACAATGCGGTGGTGCTGGCGCGCTCCTGGGGCATGAGCGAGCTGGTGATTGGGCTAACGATTATTTCCGTGGGCACCTCCCTGCCGGAGCTAGCGACCTCGGTAGTAGCCAGCTTTAAAGGAGAGCGAGATATTGCGGTGGGTAACGTAATCGGCAGCAATTTGTTTAACCTGCTGGGGGTTCTAGGGGTTGCGGCTAGCTTGACTCCAGCCGGGTTACCGGTGCCGCCCGATGCCCTCACCTTTGATATTCCCGTTGCCCTGGCCGTCGCCGTCGCCTGTTTGCCCATTTTCTTTAGCGGCTACACCATTGATCGCTGGGAGGGGGCATTATTCCTGGGCTACTACGTGGCCTATATGACCTATTTGGTGTTTAAGTCCACCAGCAACGCCATGCTGCCCCTGTTTACCACTGCCATGTGGGGCTTCGTGTTTCCGTTGACGGCTATGACCCTCGGAATTTTGGCTTGGCGGGGCTGGCGCGATCGCCAAGAACGACGGCGAAAATTACAACAGGTGAACGACGGCATTACCCAGGAGAGCCTAGAATCCTCTCAATAATCCCAGTGGTGCCCGTAGCAACTTCCACCGGAATCAGCTTAATTTCACCACCGTAGCTGCGCACAATGGGCGTTTCCGGCAAAGTATCAACGGTGTAGTCGCCACCCTTAACGTAAATATCTGGCTGAAGGGCCGCGATCGTGGGACCCGCAGTGGGCTCGTTAAAAATCACCACCCCGTCCACCGGTTTCAACGCCGCTAGCACTTCCCCCCGCTGTAATTCCGGCACAATCGGTCGCTCTGGATAACCCGGTTTTGCCGGCTTTAGCCCCCGCACCGAAGCGTCACTATTGAGCCCCACCACCAGCCGCTTCCCCAGTTGCCGCGCCGCCATCAAATAGCGCACGTGTCCCACATGGAGCAGGTCAAAGCAGCCATTGGTAAACACCAGCGATCGCCACTGGTTCGGGTCTTGGGCGATCGCCTGCGTCAGCTCATCCAAGGTGTAAATCATGGGCACACATGGGTAGACAGGATTAAAGGGCAGCCTCCAGGCGCTGCATCAGTCCGTCTACATAGGCTAGAGCATCGGCGATCGTTTGGGGATCCGCCAGGTCAACGCCCACGTATTTGCGCAGGGCATCGATTTGGTTTTCGCTACCCCCCGCTGCCAATAACTCCAAATAGCCGGGAATAAAATCACGCCCCTGCTTTTTATACTGCTGATAGCACGCCAGGCTAACGATATTAGAAGCGGTGTATTGGTAACAGTAAAAAGGCTTGAAAAAAATATGACCAATACGCGACCAATCGTATTGATGATCGGGCAAAAGTTCCACCGCGTCACCGCACAGTTCCTGATACAGGCCGGTCCAAGCTTCGTTAACAAAACTAGTGTCTAATCGACCTTCCGCCGCCTTTTCATGGATAGCTGATTCCAAGCAGCTAATGGTGCTTTGACGGAATAACAAGTTAAGTTGATCCTCGATTTGACGCGTTAATAATGCCTTCTGGGCGTCCAAATCGGTCTCTTTTTCCAGCAGATAATCTAACAGCAACAGCTCGTTAAACGTAGATGCCACCTCTGCCAAAATCATTGGCGGATTTGAATTTAAGTAGCTTTGTTTTGCGTCAATCCAATCGAAATGCAAACCATGACCCATTTCGTGAGCCAGGGTAAATAAGGAGCTGTAGTCGTTGGTATAGGACAGCAACAAAAAGCTCTTTTTGCCAGGGCTGTATGCACAAAACGCACCGCCGCGCTTGGTGGGACGCACCCGAGCATCCACTAGATTTTGGGTGAAAAATTCGATCGCCCGACCCGCGTACACATCATCAAATCGCTTCAGGGCATCTAATAAAGTATCAACTCCTTCGTCATAGGGAATAGGAGCAGGATCCGTATCCCAAGGAGCATAAATATCGCAGGAGCGGATTTTTTCTCCCATAGCTTCACCTTTTAGACGATAGTATTTTTGCCACAGATCAACGCGATCTTTAGTGCCGTTAATCACCGCCCAAAACACTTCCGGAGGCACCTCATCCCCAAGCAGTTGTTTCGCTAGGGTGGACTCATAGCCTCGCAGTCGATTTTCTGTGGCGTGGTCCTGGGCGATCGCACTCAAGATATATGCATACAGGGAATTGTGGGTTTCCATCACCTGGTGTTGGGACTTGTAAGCCTTTTCCCGCACCTCACGATTTTCCTGAAACATCAGTGCCGATAGCTCCGCTTGGGTTTTGGCGACGGTGCCATCGGGGGTGGTTACAGGCTCATAGGTTTGCTGGCTACTGTGCTCTGAATGAAGCTGAATAAACGCCCGCCGCCCGGTCAAATTATCCTGGTTGCGCACCTGCTCCACCGTTTCATCCAGGCGATAGGGGGCGAACTTGCCAATATTGTGGAGATAGTGACCGTAATCGCTAAGACTAGGATGAGTCTGTAAAGCAGCAATGGTCTCGGCGTCTAGTCCCTGTAGCTCCAGCTCAAAAAACAGCAGCTCATTTTGCACCGCCGTCAGTGCTTTCTGCATTTTGTCCATTGCCTGTTGCGCCGCCGTATCCGCCGTATCCGCTGCAAACACCAGGGACGGGTAGCTATATAAATAGTCAACGGTGCGATAAATAGCTTCCAGCTTGGTCAGCGCCTGGGCGATCGCCTCCGGTTTATCGTGAGCCAACGCCGCTACCTTTCCCCGGTAAGCGTCGCGAAATTCTGCCACCTGCGCCTGCACTGCCGTCAAATCGCTATGGAACTTGGGGTCGTCAAAGCTGGCATACAGGGCCGATAAGTCCCAATCCTGCGATCGCTCAGCCGACGATGCGTTTTTCGAGTCAACCACTGCGGTGCCGTTTGCCATAGTCCCAAGTCCTTTTTTATTCTTCGGTGTTTTATTCCGCAGATTTGGTTATGCAGATATATTTTCCTGTTTGCATCTTAGACATTGTTGCAATGAAGGGGATGTTGGTGGCGGACGTTTGCCAAGAGAAGCCAAAATATATGCTGCAATGCTATTAATTCTTTTTAATAAAATTGAATTCGGCAAAATGGCAAAAATCTGGATAAGAAAGAATGATCGGTTATCTAGTAACAGCAATCAAGGTGGAGCAATGTCAGTTTTAATCTGAGTTGATGCAGGCTTATGAAAAACACGCTGTTAAGCTCAGGGCATTTTTCTGCGACCGCTGCTTCAGGGGTACAAAAACGTCCATTGCCTGAGCGCTTGGGGAAGGGGAAAAAGCGAAAGCTTAGAATTATTTTTCAAACCCTAATCGCAATTTCCGCTGTGGCACTGGTTCCTTCAATAGGGCTGCTTTTTTGCATTCGGAGCCAGGAAAAAACGCTGGCGGCGGATGTTAGGACAGATTTTCGGCGACAGGCTCAGTTAACGTCGGCACAGGTGGATAGCTGGACGGGGAAAATTCTCCTGACTCTGCGCCAAGATGCGTTTAGTGAGCGCATTATTTCAATGGATCCAAAAGCCCAAACTCCAGTGTTGATAGCATCAGCAAGACTCCCGGGGCTGATGGTGTCGTCGTTCCGTTTTTTTACGCTAGATCTTGATGGGAATGTGGTCGCCCGTAGCGATGATAAAGCGCTTAAAAACCATGGCAATCGCACTTATTTTCGCGACATTATTGCGGGCAAAGAGTTTGGTCAGCAAGTTTTAGTGAAAAGCAACACCCAGAAAACTGCTCTGTGTTTATCGGTACCTATCAAAGCAGAGGGATTATTGGTGGGAGTATTGGCTGCCTGCTCAAATTTAGTGGATATTTCTGAGGCAATTTCTGATATTCAAATTGGGAAAACTGGCTTTGCTTTTTTGGTAAATAAGGACAAGCGGGTGATTGCCCACGGCAGCCCCAGCTCCAAGTTAGATAATGAGCTTCAGGATTTTAGCAATCACCCTATTTTTCAGGGGACATTAGCGAACCATCAATCTTTTGCCACGTATAAAGACCAAAATCGTGACGTAATCGCCCTTAAACAACCCATTGGACTGGGGTGGACTCTGGTAGTACAGCAGGATGTTTCAGAGGCTTTTTCCATGATTGAGCAGATGAAACACGATGCGGTCATTCTAATTGCCCTTACGTCCTTTTTTACGGTTATTGCTGCCTATTTCTTTGTGCGGGTTAGCTTAAGTAATTCAAATTTAGAGCTTCAAATCTCCGAACGGACCAGCGCGTTGGTGCGGGCAAATCGGCATTTAAAAGCTGAGGTTTCAGAGCGGATCCAAGCTGAGAAAGATAAGGAAAGGTTGATTGCTGAATTAGATTATCTTTCCCATACCGACGGATTAACAACTCTGCATAATCGTCGGTCTTTTGATATGCATTTTAGTCAGGAATTGCAACGGCATGGTCTTAGTGAATCGCCGTTGACATTGATCATTTGCGACATTGATTATTTCAAGAATTTCAATGACACTTATGGTCATCAAGCGGGGGATGTTTGTATTAAAAATGTGGCGTTGGCTTTGAAGCGAAAATTGAAGCGGGTGCCTAGTTTAGCGGCGCGCTATGGAGGGGAAGAGTTTGCGATTATTTTGCCGAAGACGGGTTTGGAAAGGGCGATCGCCCTGGCAAAGGGGTTAAGAAAAAGCATTGAGGTGTTGGATATTCCCCATGCCACTTCGCAGATTAAACCGATTGTGTCGATGACTTTTGGGGTTGCCACTTTAATTCCCACCATGGAGCAGTCCCCTGAGGATTTAATTGCTTTGGCGGATAAGGCGCTTTACAACGGCAAGTCTAAAGGCAGAGACCAGGTATCGAGTTGGGTTTAGGGGCGGAACGGGCCGCTTCACGGGCGTTGCGTTGTTCGCGCCTGTGAAGCTGGAGCGTTTATTGGTGGGGGAGGAGGTGTGCCGATTGGGATGGAGTTGCCGCTGACGGTGGATGGGTTGTTTGGTTTCTTACGGGTGGGTCGAAGCTGGGTTGAGGATCGCCCCCGCAAGTTAAAACAAAGGTGGTCACTTTTGAGAGGTTGTGGGGATGAATGCGATCGCAATTTTGGGGATTTTGGCGAATGGGTTTCAGATTGTGGACGGGGTGGGGAAGACGGGGAAGTTGGCGAAGTCACTATGGAAGTTGATTCGCGATCGCCTGAGTAAAAAATCAAAGCTGGCGTTGCCGGAGGATCCGAAGGCGTCGATGGCGGTTTTGCAGCCGATGATTGAGCCAGTTTTGGAGGCGGAATTGGTGGAGGATTCGGCGTTTGCAGAGGAGGTGCGATCGCAGGCGCAAGGCTTAAAAATGGCGATTCAGCAGTCTGGCGGAGTGCAGCAAACTCAGAATATTTCCGGGAAGAATGCCAAGGGAGTTCAAATCGCAGGGGACGTAAATGAGTTAAACCTGTAGGGTGCCGTGATGACGTGCCGTTTTGGGATGCCATGACTAACCAAAATCAAAACATTGGTCCTGAAGGGACGGGGATTCAGATTGCCGGGGATGTGGGCAATCTGACTATTAAGGGTGGGACTGTTGAGAAGGCGGTGGGTTTGAGTGATGTGCCGCCGCCGTTGAAGCATTGGCAGGAGCGGGATGAGTTTGGGGCGGTCCAGAAACTGCTGAAGGGTACGCCGTTGGTGGGGGTTTATGGTCCAGGGGGCGCGGGGAAGTCGACCATTGCGGCGCGGGTGTTTGAGGGGTGGCAGGGACGGAAGTTGTGGGTGAATTTGTTTGCGGTGCCGTCTTTTGACACGGTGGCGCGGCGAGGGTTGCGGCAGTTGGGGGGATGGTCGGTGGAGCAGGCGGAGCGGGAGGAGGATGTGCTGGAGCGGTTGGCGGGGGTGTTGCGAGAGGGGTCGGGGTTGTTGGTGTTGGATAATTTTGAGTCGGTGGAGCCGGAGGTGGAGCTGTCGGGGCGGTTTGGGGATTTTGTGAAGCGTTGGACGGCGGTGGGGGGTAAGGGGCGGATGTTGGTGACATCGCGGGTGCGGGGGGAGTTGCGGGCCAGTGGATTGGGTTGGGTGTCGGTGGCGGATGGGTTGACGGTGGATCAGGGGCGATCGCTGTTGCAAGAGTTGGGGGTGCAGGGCAGCGGGGAGGAGCTGGGGGCGTTTGTGGAGCGGGCGGCGGGGTATCCGTTGGTGTTGACGTTGGCGGCGGGGTGGTTGCGGGATTGTCGCCCCGATGGGGGTCATGTGTCTCTGTTGTCGGAGGAGGTGTTTGCCATTGAGGGGTTACACCGGGGGGCGGAGGAGGTGTCGGTGGAGGGGGTTTTGCGCCAGGGGTATGACCGGTTGACGGAGGACCAGCGGCGGGTATTGGGGTTGGTTTCGGCGTTTCGGCGATCGTTTGTGGGGCGGTTATTTGACGGGGAAACCTATGAAATTCTGCAAGGGCTGGCGCGGCGGGCGTTTTTAATTCAGACCGGGCAGGGGGAGGAGGATTTAGTCTTTAGCTGGCAGCCGGTGGTGAAGGGGTTTGTGGAAAGCCGGGTAGCAGATACTCAAGGACCGTTGAAACTGGCACTCGCCTATTATTCTGATGTCCAGCGAGCAGGTCCCGGAAAATGGCGAACTAAGGGAGAGACTGAAGATTTTATTGAGTATTCATATTTCAAGGGAGAACTAGCTAAATCTTTGCTGGATTGGGATGTTGAAGCTAGTTCTCTTCTTGATATGGGTAATGCATATCAGTTTTTAGGAGAGCATCATCATGGCCTTAACTGTCATGAACAGTCTCTAGCTATTTACCGTGAGCGTGGTGATCGTCTTGGCGCAGCAAAGTGTCTAAATGGTCTGGGTGGTGGATATCATCTTCTGAGAAAGCATCTCCGTGCCGTTGACTATCATAAGGAAGCCTTAACCATTTACCGTGAGATTGGAGATCGTTACGGTGAAGGTCTGTGCCTATCTAACTTGGGGTGTGAGTACAGTTCATTGGAAGATTATGATCAGGCCACTGACTACCATGAGAAGTCTTTAGCTATTTTCAGAGAAATTAGTGATCGCGACGGTGAGGCAGTATGCCTCGGTAATCTGGGCAATACTTACAGCATCCAAGGACAGCAGCATAATGCCATTTATCACTATAGGCAGTCCCTAGCTATAAAACGGGAAGTCGGCGATCTATTTGGGCAGGCAGCGTCCCTCAATGGACTGGGTTTAGCTTGGGCAAAACTGAATAGAAAATGGGAAGCTAAGGAGAGTTATATTGCTGCTCGCGATATCTTTGCCAAGTTAGGCTTAGACCATATGGTCAAACAGGTGGAGAACAATCTGAGGCAGGTACTGCAAGCTATCCCAGCTCCCACCGAAACTATCCGCGCCCCCCAAATCGGCGAACCCCGCCAACCAGAACCCTGGGAACTGGAACGCTTCGACCAACCCAGCCCTCGTCCCAAACCCAAAAAATCCCGCCGCCGCAAACCTAAAGCCCTCCCCTGGTGGCGTCGCCTCCTCCGCCCCCTAAAACGCCTAATCCACAAACTCCTCAACCCATAACCGCCTCAACCATTGCTAAGCTCCAAATAGAACTCCCTTTTCAAAGCCATGGGACAACTCGTAACTGCCGCCGTCACCGATCGCCTTAGCCCCGAAACCCAACGGCAAATGATGGACCTAGACACCTTTGTGCAATGGCAACCGGACGAAGAAGGGCGCTATGAGCTAATCGACGGAATCCCAAAAAAAATGCAGCCCGCCGGTCCCCACACCACCATCAGCACCTTCCTCACCGTCAAATTCGGCATCACCATCCACCAAAACCAACTGCCCTACACCCTCTCCACCGAATGCCTCGTCCAAGCCCCCGACGACGGCACCGGCACCGACACCGGCTACATCCCCGACCTCTGCGTCATCGCTCGCAACCGCCTCGCCCAAGAAAAACAATGGACCACGTCCGCCGTCATTAAAAACGGCACCACCCTCAAACTCGTCGTCGAAGTCGTCAGCACCAACTGGCAAAACGACTACAGCCGCAAACTCACCGACTATGAACAACTGGGCATCCAAGAATATTGGATTGTGGACTATCGCGGTCTGGGCGCAGCACGATATATTGGCACCCCGAAACGACCCACCATCACGATTCTTCAGCTACGGGACGGGGAATATACGGAAGAGAAATTCCGCGCCGGGGATAAATTGGTATCCGGCGTTTTTCCCGACTTACCCCTAACTGCCGACGAAATCTTTGCCGCCGCTGAATAGCCTGCCAAAAAAAAACACAAGGTCATCAAAACCGCGCACGATTAATTTTCGCCATTTGCCAAGTGGTAATTGTTCCAATGGGAGCCCACAGTAAATAGGGCAGCAACAGGGCGATCGCCACCGATCAAACCATCCAGGATTGAACCACGTCGCTTACCTTCCGCCGTAATAGTTATTGATAACCGTCTTACTGCCGCCGACGTTATCCCCACCCCCCGAATGCTCTTGGTTAATGGTGTGTGCACTGGATGTCTCTTGGCGATCTCCCCCACTACTGACATCAATTGCCTTCCCCGGATTCTCCTCGACAAACGCCTCGTATAAATCGTCTAATTTCCCCTTCGACTCCGCCCAATCAACCAAATCAAACGCCACCGTTTCTAACCCGGCGCTTTCACTGGCGATCGTCTCCAACCGAACCCCCAACTCATCCGCCACAAAAATCTTCAGGGGCGCATACCCTCGATAGGCATCCAATAGCGCCAACCGCAGCTTCTTTTTATCCTTGCTAGTCCACGCCATAGCCCATAAAACAGCGTAACATCACCTAAAATTGTAACCCTTGTGAATCTGTCGCATCGTAGCTAGTTCAGGCGATCGCTCCAATCGAAAGGGACCTAAAATCAACGGGACTGGCGGGATTCGAACCCGCGACCTAGCGCTTAGGAGGCGCTTGCTCTATCCAGCTGAGCCACAGCCCCAGGCCTAGCACATTACTTATAGACAAACCTACAAACAACCGCTAGCCATCGGTTATCTTAGCCTAACCCTGATTCCAGGCTTCAGCAGCATCGGCGATCGCCTCATCCACGGTTTTTTCATCTAACATTGCCGCCTGCAAATTCTCGTAAATCACCGACTGCAACAGCTTGATATTACGGATGGGGGGCAACAGCACATCTGCCCTTTCTAGCTGCACCGCACTTAACAGCCGTGCCTGCACCAGTTTTGAATCAGTGTTCTCCTCTCCCTTCGCCTTTTCAGCCGCCAACACCAACTCATCGCGCAACGTTCCCAGCGCATCTTTCTGGGAAGGCAGCACATTAGCCGCCTGGGCAAAGGCTAGCTGGTTGGCACTATTGGTAACAAATGCGGCAAACTCCGTCGCCAGATCCGGCTTCTTAGTTTGCTTAGGCACCACCAACGTCATCATCGCGGCCGACACCTTCTCCGTATCCCCCGACACCTGGGGAGCCGCCTCTGAAACCGCCGCCACAGTGGGAGCGTTGGTGGCGATCGCCCCCATAAATTCAGGGCTGGACGCCAAAATCGCCGTTTGCCCCGCCTGGTATAAATCGATGGCGCGCCGATGTCCCTGAGTTAGAGATTCCTTCGGCAGAAGCCCGTTTCTATACAAATCCACCCAAAACTGAAACGCCTTTTTACCCTCAGGTGAATCAAACGCCGCCTGCCCCTGATCGTCCACCAGGGTCACCCCCATTTGCACAAAGGACTCAAGCACTTCCCCCGAATCATCGGGCACAAAGGTGGCAAAAAACGCATATTTTCCCGTCTTCTCCCGCACCTGAGCCGCCACCGTCGCCAACTCCTCATAGGTGGTGGGCGGCTGCTCAATACCCGCTGACTCTAGAAGCTCTTTATTAAAAATTGTTAATCGCGTTGTCAGATACCAGGGCAGTGAAAAGGACTGTCCCTCCAGCTTTGCCGCCTGCCAAATATTGTCTAAATAGCTCTCTTGAGTGGTAGTGTCCAGGCGATCGCCCAAGGGCAACCAAGCGTCACGCTCCGCCAGCTTCGACGCAAAGGTGGGATTTAAATTCACCACATCGGGAGCCGTTCCCGCCGACACCGACGTCAGAATCTTGCTCTCCATCGCCGACCAGGGCACATCCAGCCACTTCACCGTAATTCCTGGATGACTGCCCTCAAACTCTTCGATCAGCTCCTCAAAATACGTCGTAAATTTCGGCTGGAGCTGCATCGTCCAAAACTCCAGGGTGTTGTCGTTGGCAGCCCCCGATCCGCCGCCGCAGCTCACCAGCCAGCTCAGGACCACCCCCAACGTCATCCACGCCAGCGATCGCACCAACCGCTTCAACCACCGCCGCCCAAACCCTTGTGCCATAAGTGTCCCTAAGAAATTCCCATAAGCCGAATCGACGCCCCTCCCTCTTAAGGTGTTTCCTTAAAATCCTTTTTGAAGAGGAGAAACCTGTCGGCACGGCTCACTCGCAATTTTACGGGCTTAAAATCACGGGCTTCCAATTACGGGACTCAAATTTTAGAGTCTTTAACGTTCAGAACTGTTCATTAATTGTTCAATTGGGAGCCAAAAAATTGTGGATTCGAAAAATTGTGGATTAGATTAGGTAGCAGCCCCAGAGCACTACCAAAAGTGCCTGTGAGACCAGGTACTAAAAACATTGGGCATCTGGATCTGGGCATCCGGGAGATTGGTTGAGGGCACCACCACTATGAACGCCGTTGGAAACTTACTTGCACCCCTTACAGACGCCTTCGGCAACCTAGTCGGCGGCGGGAAACAGGGCATTGGCATTGAAATTGCACCGGACCGAATTAATTTGGCTCAGGTACAAAAGAAAGGGCAGAAATATAAGCTCAACGTGCTGTCTTCAGTGCCGGTACCGGAGGGCATTATCGATGAGGGAGCCATCCTCGACCCCCCTGCCGTTGCGGAGCTGATCCAGGCGGTGATTGACGACAGCCGAGTTAAGGTAAAGCAAATTTCCACCGCTATTCCGGGACGAGAGGCGGTGATTCGCCTGATTCCCGTGCCTGCTGAGCTAAACGATGAAGAGTTGCGGGACTTTATGAATCAGGAAGCGGGACTGTACCTGCCGTTTCCTCGCGAAGAAGCGGACGTGGATTACCAAAAGCTAGGGTATTTCACCGACGAAGACGGCATTGAAAAGGTGCAGGTGCTGTTGGTGGCCACCCGTCGGGAGGTGACTGATACCTACCTGGACACTTTTGAGCAGGCGGGATTACAAATTAGGACCCTAGAAATCGCCAGTTTTGCCCTAATCCGCACCATCCGCGATCAGCTTCGCGCCTATACTCCAGAGCAGGCGGTGGTGCTGCTGGATATTGAATTTGACAGCACGGAAATTGCCATTATTGTTAACGGCATTCCTCAATTTTCTCGCACCGTTCCCTTGGGCACGTTCCAAATTCAAGAGGCCCTCAATCGGGCCATGAATATGCCCCCCTCTCGGGACACGGATTTGTTGATGGAAATGACGGTGCCCATCACCAGCGATGATTCGGTGGGGACGGGCACCACGGGAATGAACCCGGGCAATGCGGCGATCGTCAAGATGATGGGGGAGCTATCGGACGAGCTACGGCGGTCCATTGATTTCTACCTTAACCAAAGTGAAGAGCTGGAAATTGTGCAGCTTTTATTAGCAGGACCAGGGGCGGCGATCGGCGATGCGGACCAGTTTTTCAACAGCCGCCTAAATATTCCCACCAGTCGCGTGGACCCCGTCGATGCCCTGGGTATTGAGGGGGATGACGCCATCACCTATAGCCAGCGCCCTGGATTTGGGGTTGTGCTAGGTTTGGGGCTGCGGGAAACCCTGGATGAAAAGGCGGGGTGATCGGCATCTTAGCGGCGTTTAAATCAAAACGTCCCAAAGAGCGTTCGATGAAATATTGTTGGTGACTTTCAGCGCCCTAAAGATGGGTGAAAGTACGCCGCAAAAAGCCAGAAGCTCCGAAGTGTTTTCCCGTAATTACTGTTAGTAACCGCCATGTATAGCTTAAACGTTAATTTTCTCAAGGACCGCCCGGAGTTTCAGTCGGGGGGGAAACCTGCAGCCAAGAAGAAAGAGAGCGGCGGCATTAGCTTAGCGGGACAAACGCCCCTTTATTTAGGCGTAGCTGGGGCATTGGCTGCGGTGGGCGTTGTGGGCGGCGCATTTTTGTGGCTGAATTTTGAAATGTCCAAGCTGGAGAGTCAGCAAATTGCCTTGGACGAAGACTTAAGCGATTTGCAGGCGGATATTGATCGGGCTGAGACGGCTCAGGCGGAAACTGCCATTATTCGGGACCAAACTCGGGCGTTGGTGGGGGTTTTCAACAAGATTCGCGCCTGGTCGGCAATTTTGGGGGATATTCGCGATCGCCTTCCCCCCGGAGTACAAATGCAAGAGCTGCGGGAGGAAACGCCAAAGGCTGCCACCACTCGCCCAAGGGAAGGAGAAGCAGTGCCGCCGCCGCCGAAGAAGAAAATTGTTATTGCAGGCAATGCCTCTTCTGTTGAGGCGGTGGGAGAGTTTTTGCTGCTGCTGCGCCAGTCCCCTTTCCTGGATGTGGATGCCACCAAGCTAGTGCGCACCGAAGTTCAAGATAATCCTGCCAATATTGAAATCCCCCAAGAAGGGGAACAGGTCGCCTTTGAGGAGCTGCCGGAGGGATTGTCTTACACGGTGCTTAATCCAGCGGATCTAGAGGCCGTACAGGCAGATATTGGCAACTTGCCACCGGTAGTGGAGTATTCCATTGAGACCGCTTACACAGACAGCACCGCCGAAGATTTAATTCAGGAGCTAGATCGCAACGGAGCCGCCGGTTTGGTGGTGCGCCTGGAGGAGATTCGGGCCATCATGGATCAAACGGGAATAAAACCAGCCGTCGCCCCGTCGCCAGCTCCCACTGAATCCCCCGCCGCTGAGTAGCCTTTTCCGTTTAGGCTGCTGTTTAGCAATACCCAACTCTACTTATTAACGCCGAGACTATAGGAAGCACCGACCGAGGAATGAAGCACCATGACATTAAGTAACGCAGGCGCAGAGGATTTTGGGGCGGACTATCCCGTTGTTTTTGGGATTACGATGACCCCGGCCACCCAAGGGATTGGAATTGCGATCGCCGGTATCGGAGCTGCAATTTACCTGGGCGTCAATTTTGTAATGCCCAAGTATGAAAGCTACCAGGAGCTCAAGGCTCAGGTGAGTGAAAAGGAGGCTCAGCTAGAGCGAGTGGCGGAAGAGCGCCAGCGTTTGCAAGAGGTGTTCCAGAAACTGGATGAAGCCAAGGGCATGCAACAGCAAGTGCTAGCACTGTTTCCCAGCGAGGAGACCACCACCGCTTTGCCCTTGGATTTGAACCGAATCGTAACCGAGCAGTTTGGTCGTCTGGTGAAGTTTGAGCCCGATGAGGCAGGCGCTGTCGTGGTAACCAACGGTGCCTGGGGTGCTCCGGTAAATGGCAAGCTTCGGGAGCAAACCGTTTCTGTCACCTTCGAGGGCGATTTTGACCAAACCAGCAATATTTTGCGCAACCTGGAGCGCTACCAGGCGCTGCTGGTGGTGGACAACATCAATTCAGAGCTGACGGTGGCTAACCAACCGGTGCGCTTTGATGCCCAAAATGGTCAGCTCGTGGCGGCTGGTCAGCCGAAGATCAAGATTGCCACCTCCCTGGACCTAAAGGTGCTAACCCCAGTGTCGTCCTCAGAGCTAGTGGAGCAGCAGCAGGCAGCGGAAGCAGCAGAAGGTGAGGAGGGCGAGGCTGAATAAGTTAATATTTCAGCCAAAAGTCGGGCTAGTTTTTCCAAAAGATGTGCATTTCTAGTGGAACCTTTGAAAAAGCTCGGCTACAGTAAGGTGGGCAAAGCAGTTTAAAACTGTTTCGAGAATTTTCTGAGACCCGCTCTTTGTGTAAGGTTGCTATGGATTTTGGCTGTGGACTCTAGCCATAAATTAGCTATAAATGGGTGAGGAAAGTGGCGATCGCCAGAGAACTCAGAATAAGCTAGCTAATTATTAAGCACATCACTTAGTCAGGTATTAGGCATAATCGTTTCGCCGGCAGCCAGCTTTTCAAGCTCGTTCCCTAGTTTTGTCTCTTAGGGTTACTCAGTTTCTAAAATCATCTCAGTGAGGAGTTCAAGGTGAAGTACAGTCAGATCCTAGGTGGTATAGCGTTCAGTGGGCTCGCTGCAATGGTTCAGCCCGCTTGGGCCATCACCACCGTTTCGGACGTGCAAGTGCGGACCACCTCCGACGGCAGCGTTGAAGTGGAGCTAATGTCCGACGCCAGCGAACGTCCTCAGATTTTCCTCCTTCCCCCCCAAGGCAATGACCTGGTTGCCCATGTGGCCGACGCCCGGCTGGCTATTCCAGGGGGACAGATAACTCGGGAAAATCCGGCACCGGGAATTTCCATGGTGGAAGTAACTCAGTTAGATGCATCAACGGTGCAGGTGACGGTTAAAGGCACCGGCAGTCGTCCAGTGGGGCGGATTCGACCAACGGGCAATACCGGCAACTTAGTTTTGGCTTACACCGGCACCGGTGCGGCAGTGGCCCAAGAAGCCCAGCCTTCCACCAGCGATCGCCAAGTTAGTCGTCCTCCTGCTAGTCGCCAAAACACGGGTTCATCCACTGGTGTTATGGTGCAGAACCCTGGCGTGACCATTGATGGTCAGCGAGCTTCGGTGCAGCCAGTGGTCCCCCCCACCCTGCCTCGCGCCGTAGCTATTCCCCATGGCGACATCGCCGTATCTGACGTTCCCATTCGTCCCTACACCGTCAACTTGGGAACCAATCAGATTATTCCCCGCTTAGTATTGCGTGACGCCCCTGTTCGCGAGGTGCTATCTCTATTAGCCCGGGCTGGTGGCGTCAATATCGCTTTCGCTGAAGTGGGTAGTGAGTCCGGCGAAGGAAGCGATAGTAGCTCTCGCATTAGCGTCGATATTGAAAACGAGCCCGTTCAGGACGTTTTCAACTATGTGCTTCGTATTAGTGGGCTTCAGGCGAACCGCGTTGGGCAAACAGTATTTGTAGGTAAAACCCTTCCCAACAGCGCCCGTAACGTCGTTGTGCGGTCCATTCGTATTAACCAAACTTCCGCAGAAAATGCCGCTGGTTTCCTAGTGACCTTAGGAGCTGAGAGCGCTTCTACAGCCACGGAGCGACAAACTGAGGTGGTTCAGGTGAATGTGGGCAATCAGCAGCAAACCACTGGCGGCGGAACTGGCGGTCAGGGACAGCTACGATCAGCACCGTTGACTCAAACCACTACCACTGAGCGCACCACGATTAATGAACTGCGATACGAGCCCCAGGACTCCATTCCTATCTTGCGCGGACTCCAGGTGGCTGTTGACCAGCGAACCAACTCTTTGACCTTGGTAGGACAGCGAGATTTGGTGGCTTTGGCGTCGGAGCAGCTCACACGCATTGATGGGCGGGTACGTCAGGTTGCCGTTAATGTGCGGGTTATTGATATCAATTTGCTGGAAACGGAGCGCATTGGCACCAGCTTCTCCTTTGGAATTGATGGCACTCGTATTGTGAACACGGGTGGTATCGGCATCATTAACTGGAATGATCGTGGTGCTCCCTTTAGCGTTCCCCCCGGCAGTATTACTGGCGTTGGTAACGCGCCAATTTCCATCAATGGAGAGGTGTTTGGAGAGAACGCTAGCCCGTTCAACTTTAGTAGCGACTTCTTGGCTCAGCTTCAGCTAGCGGTGGTGAACAACAACGCTAAAATCTTGACCGATCCGACCCTGGTGGTTCAGGAGGGTCAAGTGGCCCAGGTGGAGCTGACGGAAGAGGTAGTAGGAACCATTGAATCTGAGACGAATCAAAGTGGTGACACCCTGACGATTTCCACGGAGGTGGAGAAGGAACGCGCAGGTTTGATTTTGGGCGTCCAAGTGGATCGTATTGATGACAATGGCTTTATCAGTTTGTCTGTGTCACCTTCTCTGCGGATTCCCATTGGAGAGTTTGACGAGCGAGAAACCACTGACTTCGGTCCATCGGGGATTTTTGTGACGCTGATTTCTGAACGCCGTTTATCCTCTGGGCGGATTCGGATTCGCGATGGTCAAACCTTGGTGCTGGCAGGAATTATTCAGGATACGGACCGAAGTACGGTAACCAAGATTCCTATCTTGGGTGATTTGCCCCTATTGGGCGCCCTATTCCGCCGCACTGAGCGTGATAATCAGCGTCGAGAGTTGGTGGTGCTTATTACCCCTCAACTCTTGGATGATTCCAATGCGTCAACGGTGGGTTACACCTACACCCCCAGCCGGGATGCCCAGGAGTTTATCCGTCGTTCCACTGAGCGTTAAAGTACTCAGCCAAGGGATTTTAACCCTGACAAAACGCGTCTTCCTATGGTTTGTGTGATTTACTCCGATGAGTTTTTAAACCACGATACGGGACCGGCGCATCCAGAGTCACCGCTACGGTTACGGGCGGTGACTCGTTATTTGAAGGGGCAAAGCCATTTAAGGTCGCTCCAGTGGCGATCGCCCAACCCACTGTGCCCTGATTTAGTTACCACCGTAATCAGTCGAGCCCACTCCCTTGACTATGTGGCTCAGGTAGAGAAACTGGCAAAACAGGGGGGCGGCGCTTTAGATGCGGATACTCCAGTTTCCCCCTGTAGTTACAACGTGGGGCTATTGGCAGTGCAGGCCTGGCTTGATGGGCTGGATTATGTTTATCAGCGATCCCGAAAGGGACAAAGGCTCAATAAACAAAAGCTAGACAACCAAAAACAAGCTCATCATCAAAAACACAACGAACGAGAAAGCAAGGAAGACCCGCAGTTAAGACCCTACGCATTTGTATTGGCAAGACCACCGGGGCACCATGCTTGCCGTCAGCGAGGGATGGGGTTTTGTTTATTTTCAAACGCGGCGATCGCAGCCCTAAAAGGGTTAACCTTACTGGGTATTGATCGCGTTGCCATCGTGGATTGGGATGTTCACCACGGCAACGGCACCCAGGACATTGTGCAAAATCATCGGGAGATCGCCTATTGTTCGATTCATCAATCGCCCGCTTATCCTGGCACCGGCGTGCCTTCTCCCCAGGACGCGGAGCAGGAGCTGGGAAATCACGTTTTAAATATTCCCGTCGCGCCAGGCACTGATTTTGCTGCCTATCGTAAGGCATGGGCGATAAACATCCTGCCGTTTCTGCGTGATTTTGAGCCAGACTTATTAATTGTTAGCGCCGGTTACGATGCCACTGCCGCTGACCCGTTGGCAGCTCTGTTGCTAACGCCAGAAAACTATCAGTGGCTTTCCGATTCCCTATTGTCTTTATCCTGCCCAATAGTTTTCGGACTAGAAGGGGGATACGACGTGGAAACCTTGGCTCAGTGTGTGGACTATACCTTGCGCCCATTACTTAGGATTGTTAGTTAAAAATGGCATTGTGACATAAATAAATCCAGTCATATCAAGGGCTTTAGAAAGTAAGATTTTGGAAAAGCCCCCATGCTAACTGCCCATGACGCGTAAACCCGTCAAGAATGCACGTAAAGGGTTCCTAAACTTAGGTTTCACCGTTTCACCATACAACAACGCCATTGACCGTCCTTGAAGCTCAGTGCTGTCTGAGGTGCGATATCTCATTAAGAAGTGCGATATCTCATTAATTTAAGGAATTGGCATTAGCTCGACGCAAAATCAATTTCACTCGAAAAAACAGCATTGCAGAGATGAAAGGTGAAAAGGTACGCCGTTGCATGGCCATCCTCCATGAACCTCTTATGAAAGAGTTGCTTAGGGCACTATCTAGCGTGATTAGGGCACAAGAGCCTTTACGACTCCAAATCAGTAGAGATGCTGAAAATATCCATTCAGCTACTGGTGCACTATCTGAGACATCGCCAAGTTCCGTTGCCCTCCCGCCATCCTAATGTCTTCCCCAAAACCTGCAATATCCAAGCATATTTCGACTTTTTAACTTCGAATCACTGGTGATTGTTGTATCGGGCTTGCTGATAAGCGATCACGATTAGATTACTCCAAAACCCTCTTTGGCAGTGCCCATAACCTTAGCCGAGTTAAACCATGAATCCGTCAATTTTAAGACTTAAGATTGACCTTCAGCGACATATTGAGGGAGCATCCCACTTATGCCGCTTTTGACGAGAGCTGATAAAACGAGAACAG
>CALGDE010000099.1 GCA_937883785.1 uncultured cyanobacterium | reverse complement strand
GAAGAAAACAGCTTTCTTCAGTATGTCTTAACTCACTCCGTCGCTGCTATAAGGGGTTGGGAAAGTGTTGTTGGAAAACTCAGTGCGCTCCAATTTCAGCATGGCTGACTCGTTAATTAAGCCAGAGCTGACGTTGCGGGAAACGGTGCATTTTTTTAAGGTAATAGGCTCGCTGTCGCGCACGGAAAATAGTTCATCTTTAAACGCGTTGTCTTCAAAAGCGCAGCTATCGAAGGTTAGGCGGCGCACCTGGGAGGCACTGACGCCAAAAAATTCTTGATTGTCCACCATTTGGCAGCGCTTGAATCGTAAGTCGGCGCATTCCCTAAGGCTCAAAATGCCGTAGGTGCAGTCGTGAATTTTGGTGTCTTCACAGCGCAGGGTGCTGGCGCGAACGGCAGAGATTCCATAGGTACCGCTACCGAAGAGCACGGAGTCCTTAACGGTGATGCGATCGCAATCGGTCAACTGCACCACCGCCCCATTGCAATAGCCCCGGTCCGGCCAATGTCCCAGCTCGATGGAGTTAATGGTCACATTGCGACTGTCCACCAGCGGCAACACATCAGCGTAGCGGGGACGGGCATAAATTTTGGCGCTTAGGTCGCTGGCCCCCACCAGGGTTAAATTTTTAACGTTGTAAATGACCGCCTCCATGCCGTCAAAAACCTTTTCAAAGCGCACGTTATTGGAGGTGAGGTCTTCTTCTTCGCTGAGGGCTCCCAAATCGTACAGCCCCGGCTCTAGGGAAATTTCACGATCGCTGCCAATAGCCTCGTACAATTCCCGACTGCTGGATACGGTAATTTTCTTCTTTTTACGATCCTTCGGCACCGCCGCCGATAACCGTCCTATTTGGGTTGCTCCCAGGGCGATCGCCCCCACCAAAACCTGTCGCCGTTGAATTGAAAAGCTCATCCGTTTTGCCATCCGTTTTACACACCTATGGTCACCGTTTGATTTTTGATTCACCTTTAACTCAGTAAATTGTCGGCATCTGGAGTGGCGCTACTAACACTGCTGAATAGAGCTTGGCTTTCGCTGGCGCCCACCTGTTGCACCGTTTTCCGGGCGATCGCCACCATGGCTCCAGCGGACAAAATTGCCACCAGCCCGGCACAAGCTAACGAACTTAAAGTGTGGGCACTGACGGCAACCCCCGGCAACATCACCGTCCCCAGCGCCGTCAGCAAAATCGACCACCACGCCTGACCGTCTACTACCATGCTGGACCGAGTGCCTACAAAAATCAGCATCACCACCACGGACACCACGAAATACCCCATCACCACCTTGGAAACCAGTGCGCTGCCATTGCGGTGAACGGCCAACAAACACCAGGTGCTAAACGCCACAAAAAACATCAGCAGCAAAGTGGGAATCGTTAACCCCACCATCACCGCCAGTCCCTCAGAGCGACCATAGGAAATGCGCAGCACCATAGCCCACGGACTCCAAATCACCCAGGTGATCACTAAATTCACCACCGGCACCGCCAAGTTAGGTGACGGATCCTGCCATAGCCATCGATTAATGCCGCCATTGACACTGCCATTGGCACCTACCCCCTTTGACGAAGCGTTGCTAGACCGATGCATGTGGCGGTAGCGCGACCAGTCCAACAGAGTTTGGCGCTGGGGTAGGGTGCCCCAAATTGTAAAAGCCTGCACCAATATCCAGAAGAATCCCACCGGTCCCCACACGTTGATGAAGTGGGAGCTTTTCAACGCCGGCATGGTCACGGGCCAGGCAAACCCCAGGGCAATGACATTAAACAGCGCCATAATTTGGTACGCCTGCACCCGGCGGAGGGGCGTAATTTGCGGATTATCGAATCGACGACAGGCACACTGCCATAGCAACACCGTCGCGACGATCGCCACCACTGTACCCACCCCTAGGGACACCTGGGGAGCGTCCGTTAATTCAATGGAAAACCAGGTCAAACCACCGGCAAAAAATTCCTTGGGCAACGCCGCCACCCCCAGCACCCAAGCGCCACAGATCATTGGCATCAGGGGCAGCACCAGCAACATAACGTTAAGCTCCCCGGTCCAAACGCACGCCGTTAGGGCTCCCACAAACACGGTGGACAGCGCTGCCAGCCCAAACATATCGGCCGCTAACCATTCAGCAGCGGGATTACTGGAATTAAATGCCAGAAACAGGTGAAACGGGATCCACGCCAGGGCTCCCACCCAAAAGAGAATTGGCGTTCCCAGCACCTTACCCAATAAAACCCGCCCCACCGGCTCCGGGGACATGCGAATAAATTCCAACGTGCCCAGCTTCACTTCCCGCAGCCAGTTCTGGGCGATCGCATAGGTGCCCCCCAGTCCCACCAGGCTTAGAAATAAGCCCCGCACGAAGGGCAAACTGTCCCGATATAGCCGGGGCCAATTTATGGCGAAAGCCCCCTTCCCATCGGGCAGACACAGGCGATAGTCATCGCCACTGCGTGAGGCGGGCGCAGTAGCAGAAGTGGTAGATCCAGTGCAGTAGTGGGATCGCAGTAGGTTGTAGGGTCGCTCCCGAATCAAGGTGCGAACCGCTTCAGGCTGGCTCCGACCACAGGTTTTAAGAGCCTCCTCCGATGACCAGCTCTTGGCGATCTCGCTGCCTCTGTTGAGGCACTGATCAACGGCATAAATAGTCTCAGCAGACACGTTGAGCTGGGCATCGCCAAAGCTGGGCCACATCAGGCTATCCACAGTGGAAACAACCGATAGCCACGTTAACCCTTGCACCACCAGGGAAGCGGCGATCGCCAACATAATCGACTTGGCGCTAATGATTCCCCGCAGTTGGCGCAATAGCTGAGGGTTCCAGCGACCGAGGGCGTCTCCCCAGCGGGTTATGCGGGTTTGGGAACGGGGGCGAGGATTGGCGGAGGAGGTCATGGGGATTGGGGAGAGGAATCAAACATAAGCTGACTTTCGCTTTTGCCCACCTGCCTCAGAGCGCCACGGGCAAAGGCAATGGAAATAAGACTGGCAGGAATCGCACTGAGACCGATTAAGCCGGCAAAACTGGCGCCAAATAAACCAAGACTAAATAGGGATGTCACGCTAGCCATGGCGATCGCCGCTAGCCAAAACTTTTGGGCGCGGGGCATTTTAATGGCGATCCAAACGGTAATGGCTCCGATAGTGGTCAAAATCGCCGTGGTAATTCCCAGCCCCAACAGCAACACCACCCCCACCGGATTGTCATTACCCGCCTGCATCACCACCCAAGGACTCCAGATCACCCAGGTAATGACCAAATTAGCCAGGGGCACCATAAAAGGCGGGCTATTGCTATTCCAAATCAACGGATTCCAAGACGGATTCCAAGGGCGCTTGCGCTGTTTACCGACACCTTGCTTTTGGGCGTTGCGCTCCTGGGGATTTTGGCGAAGAAAATGTTGATAGCGTCCCCAGTCCATCAGCTGCTGGCGGCTGGGCATGGTGCCCCACAGCACCAGCGCCTGGAGCATGGTCCATATGGTGGCGATCGCCCCCCAGCCCCCCACAGCACCAGGTCCCAGAGGGTCGCTGATGGGCAAGAAAAATCCCAAGCACAGCAGGTTAAAGCCCGCAAATAGCTGGTACACCTGCCGACGCAACAGGGGCGTCGCGTTGGGGGAGTTAAACCGACGACAGGCAACGCTCCAGCAAAAGCCAGTTATGGTCATCATCACTACAGCACCCCACCCCAACAGCAACATCGTCGACTGGGATAAATCCACCCCAAACCACCAAAAACCTCCAGGAATTGCTGTGCCTTCATCTGCCTCCGCCGCCCCGAAGAATAGGAGCGGCCACAGAATAAAAGAAAAGTCCCCGAGAATATATGCCCACATTAAATTGAGCTTGCCGGCCCAGGTAGACAGGGTAAGAACGATACTGAGAAATGTCACTAACACCGACACATTAAACAAGTCCGTCGCCAGCCATATGCCCAAGTCAGAGCCGGCCCGAATAGCAAGGTAAAGGTGGAACGGCAGCCAGGCGATCGCCGCCACGTAGCACAAGGCCGGCACTCCTAGCATCTTTCCCAGCAAAATTCGCCAGGGGGGTTCCGGGGACAAACGTAGAAAATCTAAGGTTCCCAGCTTGGCTTCCCGCACCCAGTTTTGGGCGATGGACGCACTGCCCGACAGGGCCATTAAAAACACCCATATCAAACGACTTAAAAACAACGCATCCCGATGCCATTGACCGCTGCCACTGCCGGATACGCCGTAGGCCAACAACCCCTGCACCACCCATGCCGCCGAAACTGCCACCACGCAGGACTTAACGGTTAAAGTCCCCCGCAGCTCCCGCAATAGCTGGGGATTCCATCGCCCAATGGCATCGCTCCATCGTGCCACCGTAGTATTGAGCCCCCCCTGGGTGGACAAAAAACTCATGAGGTTTGTTGGCTTCCAAGCTTAAGGAAAATCTGTTCTAGGTCGTCGCGATCGCATCGAAAATCAGTCAGGGAAATTCCGGCGGCGATGATAGTTTGCACCAGGGTGGCGCGATCGCTTTCAGATCCGTGAAATTCTGCCGTCACCCGCCGCTGCCCCCGATTAATGTCCATCACCCCAATGTGCTCGTTATCCGCCAAAATCTTTTGCAAATCATCAAGGCGATCCAACACCTGTAGATGGAGGGTTTGGCGGGCAAATTGATCGTAAAGCTCCGACAGAGGAGCACTGGCAATCAGGTGACCAGTTTCCATAATGCCCACGCAGGTACACAGCTCCGCCAAATCGCTCAGCACATGGGACGAAATCAAAATGGTCATGCCCCCCTCGTGGAGGGTGCGCACAATTTGACGAAACTCGTTGCGGGCGATGGGATCCAGCCCCGACACCGGCTCATCCAACAGCAATAGGGTGGGCTCATGGGTCACCGTACGCGCCAGGCTTAGCCGCTGCTTCATACCCCGAGACAGGGTATTGGCTTTCGCATCCCGCTTATGGTCCAGCTTTACCAGCGCCAGCACGTCATAAATTCGCGCAATCAGCCGGCGCCCGTGAAGCCCATATAGCCGCCCAAAATAGTCCAAATAGTCCCAAACAGTGAGGTCATCGTAGATGGGAAAGTCATCGGGCAAAAAGCCAATTTGTCCCGCCACCCCTTTGCGGCGATCGCCCTCTTTCAAAGAAACCCCATCAATCACCACATCCCCCAATGTGGGCTGCTCCACCCCCACCAACATGCGAATCAGCGTGGTTTTTCCAGCGCCATTGGGACCAATTAACCCGTACACTTCCCCCGCCGGAATTTGAAGGCTCAAGCCATCCACCGCAATATGGCGATCAAAGCGCTTTGTTACCTCGCGCACCTCCACCATAGGGGTCGATCCATTAGCCCCCGCCCCCAACATCGACATCGAACTAGCTTGGGTTACGCCCATGGATTACTCCTTTTACGTTGGCTTCAGCCTATGAACGTTGTGCGAAATCACCCGGTCCCTGACGGGAGATCCCTTTCAAAAGTTTGCCTAAAGTTCAGAATGCTCGGTAAAAACGCCCCATACAAACACTCGATATAAACGCCCGATCCGAACGCTCAGCGAAAGAACACAAACACGACGTCCTCTTGGTAAAGACAGCCCTTCTACTCTTCTTATCCCGAGCTTCGGCTATTTGCCCAAAGATTTAACGTCTCTAAAAATTCAAATCCGGCACGCTATTGTTAGCCGCCACCTCTGATCGCAACAGTCCCACTGCCCGGTTGTACTGCAAATCCTGATCGGAACCTGGAACGGAAGTGCGATTTGCCAGCAGATAGTAGCGTTGCTCCTGAGTGAGGGGCACGCTCACGTCAGGCTCAATGCCTGTTTCATTGATATCCACACCGCTGGGGGTGTAATAGCGGGCCACCGTCACCGCAATGCCAGAGCCGTCAGACAGCCGATGCACCGATTGCACCAGCGCCTTGCCGAAGGTTTTCGTCCCCACGACCACCGCCCGCTCATTGTCTTGGAGGGCCCCGGTCAGAATTTCGCTGGCGCTCGCTGAATCCTTATCCACTAGCACCACCATCGGTGCACTCGTTAGCGCCGTTTCCGTGGCTCGCTCGGACCGGCGATCGCCCCCCCGGTCAGTGGTGCTAACGATACTGCCTTTATCGATCCACATACGCGCAATTTCGATGCTGGCTCGCAACAGCCCCCCTGGATTCGCCCGCAGATCTAGCACATAGCTATCCACGTCCTGAGCCTCTAGGTTTTTAATCGCCTCCTGCATTTGACTGGTGGCAGTGGCGCTAAATTCATTCAGGCGAATATAGCCCACCTTCAAGTCTCCCTCCTGGTTGACCTGCGATCGCACAATGGGCAACTCAATACGGGCTCGGGTCACCGACACCTCGAAGGGCTCACTTTCGGACCGCTGGATAGTCAGCTCAACCGTGGTACCGACTTCGCCGCGAATCAGAGACGATGCCTTGCGAGACTTCATCCCTTTGGTGGACTCACCATCGATCGCCAAGATCAAATCTCCCGACTGAAGCCCCGCCTTTGATGCTGGCGAATTGGGCAAGGGATCCTGCACAATAAATCCCGTTTCCTTTGCCGTGGGGCGCAGACGAATACCAATACCCGACAGGGACCCACTGGTTTGATCCGTCAACTGCTTAAATTTCTCCGGCGTCATAAACCGGGTGTAGGGATCCCCCAGCTTCTCCAGAGCCTCCGACAGCGCCTTGTAAGCCTCCTCCCGAGAAGTATATTCCCGCGACAGCAAATCCTGTCGTACCGCCTGCCAATCGTTTTGATTAAACGATCCGTCCACATATTCTCGGCTGACAATTTGCCACGCCTCGTCCAGCACCGCCTTGGGGCTATCTTGAAATTCTGCTCGCGCCGCCTGAATACTTGGGGGGGCGATCGCCGCCACCGCCGCCACTGCCAGCGCCAATTGCCCCCAGTGGAAAGCAGTTCCCTTTTTTAGGGGGCGATCACTGACAGAAGGGCAATGGGAGCGGGAGAATTTCAAGTCAGCCATAGCGGAGAAGCAATAGGGAGGAAGAAATATTGGGCGGAGGCTGAAACTAGGACCTAGTCCTTACAAATTACTGGGATCGGCAACAATGCCGTTTCCATTAATCCTAGGAATAAAAACCTCAGTTTGGCTTGAAAGAATGTGCCACTTCGAAGGGTGACTAAAGCAGAAAATTCTTAAGTAATATCTCCAAAAACTGAAGTTGCAGATTCAGCAAAATCATCAACAGTAAAAACCAGGGAAATGTAAGAGCCGAGAGCAATCAGGGTTCATACGCCAGATAAAACTTAGGACGGCTGCTTTTATTTAATCGGGTCAACTACACAAACGTTGCCCACCCCATTTCTTTCTTAGTTTTTCTTTGAAGATTTTAAGAAGGATCGCCAAAACAAATGGTGATCTCAGTCATAGGTTCTTAGGCTCGGCAATCACAAAATCGGCAATCACAAAATCGGTGACTACAAAAAGGAAGGCTCCACCGGGTCTAGTGCTTGCGAAAATCTGCTTGGCAAAAACCTGTGGGGCAAGAAGATTCAGCCCAAATATCCAGAAAATATCAAGCCTGAAAATATCCAGCCAGGCAGGTTCCCAAAACTAAGATCAACGCCTCAGTCCACTCCACCACCGCGCCGTACGTGTCCCCCGTATGCCCCCCAAGACGGCGATTAAACCAGGCTCCTGCCCCTAAAGCGATCGCCCCACTACCTGCACTAAGCGCCCCCACAAATCCCCATTGCCCCGTAACCCAACCCAACACGCCCCCCAGGGCCAACAGCCCCAGTCCCGACACTACCCCCTCTCGCCATCCCTGAATTTCATCCCGGTGAAATTTACCTTTACCTTCCGCTTTTAAGTAGGGATACCGAGCGATCGCCATTAATTGTCCCCAGCGCCCCCAGCCCGCCGCCGCCATCAACACGATCCAGCGATCACCTTCCAAGCTGCCCAACGCCGTTATTTTTAGCAGCAGCAAAATCCCTAGGGCAATTGCCCCAAAGGCCCCCACCACACTGTCCGCCATCACCGCCAGCCGTCGCTCTGCCCTCACCCCCAGCCCATCAGCCGTATCCATCACCCCGTCCAAATGGAGCCCGCCCGTAACCCAAACCCACGCCCCAATCACCACCGCCGATCGAACCCAAACCGGTATCGCCAACGCCCAGTCCAAAGCCCCCAGACCGGCTCCAATGGCCACACCAATGGCAGGCGCTAAAAGGGCAATTCGCCGAAACTCCGTCGCCCACCACTGAGGCAAGGGCAGCACCGTATAAAACAGCACCGCCGCTCCAAAGCGTTTAGCGATCGCCCCAATCCCCCTTCCACTTGCCCGCCCAGATCCCTGCCCCCAAAAGCGCCAACGATTCCGATTCTGCACTCCACCCTCAAATTAATTTCTTTTGATACGTTGACTTTGATATATCCTATTCACATTCCAGACTCAACACTCCTAAAGGTTGCTATTTCGAGCGCTTATTTTGCAACACTGACTAGGCTGCGAAAATATTCACAGGGGTGTTTTTGAAAACAATCACGTCGTGTGATTCTTGTTGTAAGAAGGTTGCCAAAAACTACATTAGTTGGATTTTTATTGGGTTCTGAGTGAACCACGATAAAAACCAATGGGCAAAAGGCACCGCCAAAACTAGGGGCTCCCTTCAATTCACCTGCGAATTCAGCCAAAAGCGCTGATCCCCGAACCATCGGCCGATCCCCTTCAGCACAATCCTCCTCAGGGATCAATTACCAATCCCCCCTTCAAAGGTCGCGTTGAAGGCTGCTGACCCAAGCCCTACGCTCACGAACTTCGCCAGGGAAATCAATTCAGTTTTAGTTCAGTGAACTTGCCATAAAAGCGGATCAGCACAGGCATCTTGAATCCATTTAAACCGTTGGCGATTCAATTTTGCCTGAGCTATGGTTAAAGCAGTTTAAGGCAATGGAACCGATGGTCTGCCGACCCAAGGATTAATCAAAAACGTTAATCTCGCTTCCTAAAAATTAGTTCCGTATAGTTTACAATTTCTTAATACTCTCACCGTTGCACATCTACCCGAAATATGAACTACCGTCAGCCTACTAAACTGCCAGCGCCTTGCATCGTTGACCAAGGTGTCGTTATTAACCAACAGGATATGCAGAAGCTGTTGGCGGGGTTGGGTCGTGTTGACTACGCATACAGTCAAGACGGGGTGGTTGCGAGCGAAGGGGAAGGGGTGGTTGTAGAAGTTTTCGCCGATGACATACAGGCGACTTTAGTGGCGAATGCGGCGCTCTATATCAACGTATGCAGCTTTGACTACTTAAAAATTGATCGCAGCGAGGGCGATCGCAGCAGCTTTTCTCTGGTTCAGGAGCATCGGGTATTGCGTTTAAGTCCTAAGACTAGCTGGCTTCAAGATAGTCAAAACGACGATATTGATGAAGCAGCTTTGGAAGCAGTATTTGACCGAGTGTTGCTAGCCAACTTTGATGCCAGCACCGATGACGAAAGTTATGGTGATCGCTAACTTCTGGCTTTGTTTTCGAGAAGTTATTTCCGAGAGGGTATTTCCGAGAAAGCTTGAATTAAAGTAGTTACGTGCCAAAAGTGTCAAGAAGGTGCCGAGGATGTGTGGAAAACACACCCTCGGCGCTGATCGTTTTAAAGGTCTTAAAGTCTTGCAGAGACGATGTCCAACTTCTTAGTGAAGGCTCTCAGTCAGCCAGGACTCGCGCAAGACATGCTGTTTGAGGTCAAAAATAAACGTTGCATCGGTTCCCCCCTTGGGAAGGGGGCTTTGCGTAAGTCCTGTCATTAAAGGCGATCGCCATAGAGGGGATTATCTTTGAGTTGTTTAACCAGCGCTTTAATATCTTGGGTGCAGGATTTGTGGACCACCAAAGTAACGTTGCCGTCACGCACCACTACCACGTCCTCTAAACCCACTGTCGCCACCAGTTCCTGCTCATCGCCCGTATGAATAATGCAGCCCTTGGTGGCAATGCCGAGATGTCCCCCCTGCACTACGTTAGGAGCATCTCCCTTCAAAAGCCGCTCCACAGCGTTCCAATCCCCCAGGTCATCCCAGCCAAATTTAGCTGGCAATACGCAGGCGCCATCGGTTTTTTCCATCAGCGCATAATCCACGCTAAGCTTCGGCAAATCTTTATAGGCTGCCACCCCCTTCTCTTCCAAAGGCGTCAAAATTTCTGGCGCATGGCGACGCAACTCTTCGATCACCATACCCGCCGGAAACACGAACATACCGCTGTTCCAGGTGAATTTCCCGGTGGATAAGAACGTCTCGGCAGTGGCTCGGTCCGGCTTTTCCGTAAAGCGACTAACCTTGTAAGCCGTTGCTCCATTAAACTCCCCTACCGTGTCCCCCTGCTCAATGTAGCCATACCCCGTCGCGGGCTGATTGGGGGTGATACCTAAGGTGACGATCGCCTGCTGAGATTTGGCCACCGCCACCGCCGACTGGAGGGTGGCTGCAAACGCCGCGCGATCGCCAATCCAATGGTCCGCGGGGAAGAAACCCAAAATTGCATCGTTGCCATAGCGCTTTGCTGCCATTAAAGCCGCCCAAGCCACTGCCGGGGCCGTATCGCGCCCCTGGGGCTCCACCAGCAAATTATCTTCCGGCAACCCAGGCATCTGTGATCGCACCCCATCCGCCAAATGGCTTGCCGTTACCACCCACACCTTCTCCGCTCCACACAGCTCCCCCAGGCGATCGCCCGTAGCCTGCAATAAACTGCGATCGCTGCCATCAAGGCACAGGAACTGTTTCGGTCGCTTGACGCGGCTAAGGGGCCAAAATCGCTCGCCTTTTCCCCCCGCCAAAATAATCGGCACCAGCCCCTCAACCTGCGCTCCAGTTGCGGCCATTCCCAACCCCTCCAAACCTGTTGACATGAAATCTTAAGTGAAAGACGCCTAGAAAAAGAACCGGTGTCTTTCCGTAACCAGTGGCAATCCCTTCTAGGCTAGGATACCGATTCCCCCAGAGAGAATCAGGAAAGCCAAGGGTGATGTTTTCAAGAATATCTCAGGGGAAAAATTGAGCCCTTGCCCACCAGAAGTGTTCATCCTAGAAATGCAGCATCCACAGGAATCTGCCCTGGAGGAAAGTCTTGACACGGCCAAGTTGCGCCATGTGGTTGCGTGCATTTTGCAATTGAGTGGATATGGTGCTGTTTAGATGTGGATGTGGTGGTGTCTAAAAAAGGGATTTGTGGTCCGGAAATGGATGTAAGCACTTACAAACCTTACGAATGTGGCGCCGTTTAGGGCGTGTCATTAACCTAAATGCCAGAAGCCCTACACAGTGGAGAGTCCACACCCTTTCAAAACAAAGCATATTCGGGGCTGAAACCCTCGTGATTAATGGCTTTAAGATTTAAATGATGACAGCCCCCAGAAAGACCGTGTAGAAAGACCGCGTAGAAAGAGAGTGGAGGTGAAAGTGTTCGCTGTGGGAGATCCACAACTTAACGCGGAGGCGTGCGGGAACAGACGGCGGCTCGATCCTAGGGTCTTAACGTCTGAGGATCTTACTTTTGAGGGGTTTACTTCTGAAGGGCTTACCAAAGAGCTTCGCCTTGCCAATTGAATTCCGTAGCCTTTGTCAACGAGGCTCACAGCCCAATATTGCTTCGCAACCGGGCTCGCATCTCCGTTTCAAGAGGTTGCTGGAACCAGTTGACAATGCGCCCTAATCCTTATGCATCTTATGCGGTCGCAAAATATAATTGCAGAGTAAGGAAATTGCAGAAGAATTGCGCATAGCTGTTGAATTAGCCAACGAATAGTCGCTGAGTCACCTCGGCTGAATTTTAGTTTTAACCAAAGGTCGTCTTCATCGCTGGCGTTGATTACCATAGCTGTAGAAACACTATTGGGGGTAAAACGCAGGATACTAAGCTTACATTTTAGATTTAGATGTAAAACTACTCTCGACCCAGTGGTGTTCGTTATTCCATTGGGAGTTTTGTAAGGACCGAGCTTGGCTGTCCCTGTTGGCGCAATAGTCTGCTAAAAGTCGTCTTACTGGGATGCGTTCAATCTTTCCACTGCATTCACAAATGGTGCATTTACAGGTGCTTAAAAGCAATTTACTAGACTGCTTTCAAGCTGTAATCAATTCAGTTGTGATTCAACCGTTCTCAAAAACCACTTAGTTGGAATCTACACCGCCATTTCCAAACGGCAGCACTGTTTTCTGATGGATTTTCACCAGAAGCTAACCTTAGTGGGTTAACCATCTGGCGCTGTCAGCGTTAACGAATTTACTCACCCTTATTTCACCAGCCCTAGCCCGGTCTTCCGACCCTATGACGGATCCCAACATTGGTCGCCTACTGTCTGATCGCTATCAGCTAATGGAGCTGGTGGGGCGAGGGGCCATGGGACGTGTTTATCGAGCTCGTCATGTGCTTTTAGATGCGCCAGTGGCGGTTAAATTTTTGACCCAGGCGCTGATTAACGAAAAGATGCGCGATCGCTTTATGCTCGAAGCGAGAGCCTGCTTTTCCCTAGGACAAAAAAGCCGCAACATTGTCCAGGTGCTTGATTACGACATCAGCGATGATGAAATTCCTTTTTACGTAATGGAATTTCTGGAGGGGCGCGACCTTAGCCTGATTATTAAGCAGGAAATCATTCCCTTGCCTCGTTTTCTAAATATGGCCCACCAAATTTGCTCTGGGCTTCAGGCAGCTCACCAGGGACTGACCATAGACGGCAAGGTCTGTCCCATTATTCATCGGGATATTAAGCCCAGCAACCTTCTGGTGGTGCAGGATCCAGAGCGGGGAGAAACGGTTAAAATTCTCGATTTTGGCATTGCCAAGCTGTTGCAGGACGACCAAGGGCAGACTAGTCATTTTATGGGCACCCTTGCCTATTCGTCTCCGGAACAGATGGAAGGTAAGGAGCTTACCAGTCAGGCGGATATTTATAGCCTGGGCATTGTGATGTACGAAATGCTGACGGGGAAAATGCCCCTGCAGGCGGACACCCACTCCTTTGGAAGCTGGTACAAGACCCACAAGGAACAACCGCCGCGCCCCATGAACAAAGCTCGCCCTGGGTTGAAAATTCCTCGGGCGCTGGAGCAGCTGGTGATGCAGTGCCTTTCAAAGCATCCTGACCGCCGCCCCAGGGATATTGATGAGATTCTGCGGCTGCTGGAGCCCATGGAGCACCGCTACAAGCCGGGGCGGGCCATTGGTCGGCGCATTGAAGATACTCTGTCTCGTGCCAATGTCCCTGAGCCAGGTACTGAGCAAAGCAGGGGAGCGGCGGGGAAGACAGTGGATCCCGACACCATGTGTCGCCTACAAACGTGGCCGGGGAATAAGCCCGTGGCTGAAATTGTATTTCCCCATTTAATTCCTTCCAGCCGATCGCCCATTGTGTCCAAGTGGGTGATGTTGCCGGAAGCGATGATTGAGACGGTTAAACGGCGATCGCAAGGACAGAATGCTCAAAATCAAAACACTTACCATCGCTTCCGAGGTGCCATGACCCCCCATCCCATGGTGCTGTGGTTATCGGTGCTTGATGTGAAGATGGGTGAGGGGAAGGACCCTGTGCCCAAATGGCTGCCATGCTACTTGGATTTGAAGCGATCTCTGCTTCTAAAGCTGCTGGAAATTTTATGCAAAACCGGAGAATATCGGATTTTGTTCTTTGCGCTCGAAGATCCGCAGCTGTGCCGTCACGTGGCGAAGGTCACCCTTAGCTCCCCTCATCGCCGTATGCTTTATCAGTGGATGGAGAAAAGTAAAGGGATGCCAGCGACCCAGGCAAATCTGAGCAAAATCAAGCTGAAGCGGGAGCTGGAGCAGTTAAAGCCCAAGATCGTACAAGAGCTGGAGTCTTAGGCCTCTTCATTCCTACGGTTAGGTTCCCAAGACTCTGAAACGATGGCTTTCGAACAGCGACGGCTCTTTCCGTTGACAGGCTAACGCAGAAAATCCAGGAAATATCACCAACTTTCCACAGAGAACCTATTCATGGAAAGGGAACCCGTCCAAAAGCGAAGTCGGGGCTACAAACAGCGCAGAGCCAGCCCCGAGATAGTGGGAAACAGTTTCTAGTAAGCAAGGGTTTCTAGGGTTTCTCGTAAATATCGTCGTACTAGGTGATCAACAGAGTCAGACATATCAGCGTTACTGCTGCCATTTTGCTCTTGCTTCCACTGCTGGAAACCGGAGCTGGCGGCGATCGCCTCCTTTAGGTTTTGCCAAATTACCGCATCGTCGGTCGTCGCGGCAGGAATTGAAGATGAAAGGGGTGCCATGGAGCCTCCTAAAAATTAAGCTAAGGCGACCGTAGTGTTTCGCTCTATTGCTTTGCCAAAATATCACGCTGGCGAGAATAAGTTTTTGACAACTTCCAGCAATAATTTGCCTATGCCCACACCGACTTACACCGTTATGGGCATAGGGTTGATGTGCACAATCAGAACACTACGAACTCGTGCTTTTGATTGATTTGTACACCCTTAGTTTTAGCGTAGATTACCTATAGCAATTGGTCCCTGGTGAACAAATCAACCGAACCTTTTAAGCTGAAATTACCGTAATTCCCAACCTTATAATTCAAATAAACTTGGAAGCCAGTTTTTTGACGGTCTATTAAGAATGCGCTTTTGAACTCAAATAATTGTCCCAATAGTTCTCAACAGAACTGGTTGTTTTAAAATAATTTGAACTCCATAGCAACAGCCTAAATAGGTTTAGCGATGGCGCAATGTGGGATGTAATGTTAGGCGGCGGAAAATGAGTGACGTGGACCAGAACGTGGATAAGCAGGACAATACCGAATCCCAGAAATCCTTTCCGAAAGAGGGTGAGTCAGAGAAAAAAGTCGCCAACAGCTCTGTATCGGATGCTGCCAGTGACCGGGACTCAGCGGCGGCAGACGGGGCAAGCAGTGGAAACGCTAAGTCTACGCCGTCCCCATTTAATTGCATCAGCGGGTCGGCGATCGCCGGTTCCATGGCGGTGGGGTTGTATTTCCTAACCACCTCCATCGCCGGGAACTTTGCGGCTAAACCGCTAGCCAGCACCAATCCGCTGGCTCAAAATATTTCGGCTTTGGTGCGCACCACGGTGGTGGGGGTTAGCGCTTTGGGCACTGGGATTTTTGGAATTGTGGCCCTGGGGCTGCTGGCGTTGGGCATTCAAACTCTAGTGCGAGGCGATCGCCAAAGTACGACCTAAAAATACGACCTGAAAATACGATCTAAAAATACGAATTCATGGCTGTTAGGTACAAATTAAATACAGCTTGAACGCAAGTTCAAACGTAGCCCTCAATTTCCGCCCTCCCACTACCCGTTAGCCATGTCCTCGTCAAAAACCTCTCCTAAAAATACATCAAAGAGGAAGAAAAGCATCAGCAAAAATAGCTCAGCCCAAAAGAAATCAGACGACGTTTTAAGGGAGGAAACATCTAATCAAGAATTAGATGATGCTTCAGTAAAAACTGGAATTTGGGTACTGGGAGATCAGCTGTGGGCACAACAGGCAGCACTGGCGTCCCAGGAAAGTCGTCGAGATAAAACGCCAGTTATTGCCATTGAATCCACAAACTGGATTAGTCAGCGGCGCTACCATCGCCAAAAGCTGGTGTTGGTGTGGTCAGCAATGCGCAGCTTTATCGGTGAATTAAAAGATGCAGGCTGGTTGGCCACATTGGTAGAAGCGGGAAACTTTTCAGAGGCATTAATCCCTTGGATTAGGGAGCAGAGAATTGAGCGCCTGTTGGTCATGGCTCCTGCAGATCGTCCGTTTCTAAAGGTAATTGAATCCCTAGATCTTCCTTGCGAATTAAGCATTTTGCCTAACAATCAGTTTTTGTGGACTGAGGAAGAATTATTGGCTTGGTTTAGCGGACGAAAACGGCTTTTAATGGAGGATTTTTATCGATTTAGCCGAAAGAAATGGCAGATTTTAATGGACCCTGATAATCCCAAGGATCCTTCGGGTGATCAGTGGAATTTTGACAAAGACAATCGTAAGCCACCGAAGAAAAATCTTGATCCACCGGAACCCAAGACCTTTGAACCTAATGCCAATGTGCAAGCGGTTATTGATAAGGTAAACGGCTTAGATTGTCCTTTGTTTGGGGATATTGAGTCTTTTAATTGGGCGACTACTCGGAATCAGGCGCTGGAAGTGCTTGATGCTTTTTTAGAAACTCGCCTAAGAAAGTTTGGTCCCTATCAAGATGCGATGGTAGCTGGCGAAGATACCATGTGGCATGCCTTACTTTCCCCCTATATTAATATTGGCTTGCTTCATCCTTTGGATGTAATACAAAAGATTGAGGAAGCGTATAAACAAGATTCTGATATTCCTTTAAATAGCGTTGAAGGGGTGATTCGACAGATTTTAGGGTGGCGTGAATATATTCGTGGAATTTATTGTCACGCCCTAGAAAACGTTGACGAAAACTATCCTGAGAGCAATTGGTTTGATCATCAACAGCCCTTGCCACAATGGTTCTGGACTGGAGAAACGAAGATGAATTGCCTTAGCACTGTGGTGAATCAAGTCCAGCGCACGGGATATGCTCACCATATTCAACGGTTAATGATTTTAGGGAATTTTTCCCTGATTGCTGGGTTTAATCCCCAGGAAGTTGAAGACTGGTTCCATAGCGTTTTTATTGATTCTTACGATTGGGTGATGCAGCCCAATGTGTTGGGAATGGGGATTTTTGCTGACGGGGGATTAATGGCATCTAAGCCCTATGCAGCCTCAGCAAACTATGTGAATAAAATGAGCGACTACTGCAAAGGTTGCCAGTACAAGCCGAAGGAAAAAGTGGGAGAAAAAGCCTGTCCCTTTAACTTTTTTTACTGGGATTTTCTGTCGCGCCATGAAGACAAGTTGCGATCGCAAGGACGCATGGGGCTGGTGCTAAAGCATGTGGAAAAAATGGACGCTGGTGATTTAAAGGAAATACAAAGTCTTGCTAAAAATTGGCACAAGGATGTAGCCAATGCCCACTAAAATTGCCCAGACATAGACTTTAAACGCCCACAGAATTTATGGCAAAGTTAGCCCCCTGGCAGGTTCGCAACATCACCTTTGACTGGACGCGCACGTACTTGATGGGGGTGCTGAATGTGACGCCCGATAGCTTCAGCGATGGTGGGCGGTTTAATACCTTGGAACAGGCGATCGCCCAAGCCCACCAAATGGTGCAGGACGGGGCGGATATTTTGGATATTGGCGGGCAGTCCACGCGCCCCAATGCGGAAACGGTGTCTTTGGAAGAGGAACTACGGCGGGTGGTGCCGGTGGTGGAGGCGCTGCGGAAAGGGCTGGGGGAGTTTGGTCCCCTGGAGGTGCCGATTTCGGTGGATACCACGCGGGCGGCAGTGGCAGAGGGGGCGATCGCCGCGGGAGCCGATATGGTGAACGACGTGTCTGGGGGCACCTATGAAACGGATATGTTGCCCACGGTGGCGCGTTTAGGGGTGCCGGTGTTTTTGATGCATCTGCGGGGGACGCCGAAGACGATGCAGAAAATGACCGACTATGACGATTTGATTGGCGAGCTGCGGCGGGTGCTGAGTTCGCGGAAGATGGCGGCGTTGACGGCGGGGATTCGTGCTGAGCTAATTGCGCTGGATCCGGGGATTGGGTTCGCGAAGACGGTGGACCACAATTTGGAGATTTTGCGGCGATCGCAGGAGTTCCAGTCCCTAAGGTGCCCGATTTTGATTGGTCCATCCCGCAAAAGTTTTATTGGCAAGGTGCTGGATCAGCCGGATCCGATGGATCGGGTCTGGGGCACGGGGGCTGCTTGTGCAGCGGCGATCGCTGGGGGAGCCCAGGTGTTGCGCGTCCACGATGTGGCAGAAATGTCCCAGGTGATTCGCCTTAGCGATGCCATTTGGCGAGCATAACAGCTCGGAATTTCAGCTATCCCAGGGCGTCCCCAGGGCTGCGCAAACTTTACGCACTTAAAATTTTCACCACTTCAGGGTGATCAAAAACTTCGGCGACGAACTTGGAGCGGCGCAAGGCTTCTGCGTCCATCGGTTGGGTATCGCGGAAATAGCGCACCACTTCGGCGTGCCCTTTGATGGCGGCATATTCCATTGCCGTTGTGCCGCTTTTGTCCGTTGTTGTTGGGTCGGCTTCGGCGGCAATTAATCGCTGGACGATCGCCAAATTTCCCGCAGCTGCGGCCCCCATCAGTGCCGTTTCGCCGTCGTCCGTTTGGGCGCTCACGTCGGCCCCCTTGGTTAGCAACAGCGCTACGCAGGGCGCTTGACCATAGCCACATGCCACCATTAACGGCGATCGCCCCCCTTCATCACGGGCGTTGACATTGCCCGCATCGGCGGTCAACAGGGCTTGCACCTGCTCCACATTGCCCGCCTCAATTGCCGCCCACAAATTGCCCATAACCCCTATTCCATAATCCCTACGCTACTGGAATCCGGGGAGCTAACACCTGGCGCTCGTGGAGCATCCAAAACCCTTCAAAGCGCTCCTCGTCAGGCTTTTTCTGGATGGCAATAAAGTGCAACCCTTCGGCGCTGGTTTTCAACGATTCCAGGCTTTGCCCCTCTTCCTTGGTTTGGGCATCGGGCAGGTTGGCAAATACCCAGCGATCGCCCACGCCTGTTTCCAAAATCATCTGGTCGGGAAATTCCGATTGAGACGATGACAGGCTAGAGGGTTTTTCCTGGGCTTCAATGCGTAAAAATCCCATTTCTAACCCAGACATCCAGGCAGCGATCGCCTTCGCGCGGGGAGAAAACACCAGCACCCCCGGCACCATGGTGTCATCATCCAGGTCAAATAAATCCAGGGACATTGCCTCCCCAAAGTCGATTTCCCATTCCCCCATTTCCCGCAGGGCACCCACTGGCAAGGACACCACCGCCCACTTTTGCCCCAACAGCGCATCGGGCAACGGACGCGCCGCCGGAGGAGGCAAATACAGCGCCGCCGCCTGGGCACTGGCTTGGTACCCCTCTTCTTTGGGATAAACCTTATCCAGGCGCTCCTCAATCCACCGCTCCATCGCCAACGTGCGCTGACTGAGGCAGGCTTTAACATTTACCGTTTGGCAGCCCGCTTCAATGGCATTTTTCAGGGACTGGCGGAAAAAACGCACCTTGTCCGGCTTGACGCCACTTTCCGCGATCGCCGCCTTCATGGCGTTGCTCACCGTAATGGAATTCACTTCCGTATTGGAGCAAAAAACAGAGTAGCGGTAGGGATTCTCCAAATCCGCATCCAAATCCGTAGGACTTTCGCAGATCAGCACCTCCCAGCGCTTTTTCTGGTTCTCATCCAAAACGGGACGCGAATAAAAATCCAGTTCCCAAACCACCGCCATAGCGTTCTCTCCAGGTCGCGTTTGTCGCGTTTTCTGCACCGCCCGTTGGCGTTGTTCTCTGTAAACTTTTTTGATCGTATCTCAAATCGCTAGGGACACCGCCCCTAGCAACGGCTTTGGGGATTGGGAAGCGTTATAGATCCAATTAGGCAGAACAGCTTTATTTATGGACTGCTCAATGGACTTACGAATAAAGCAGCTCGATGGAGTATGGCTATCAAGGGCGATTGTGGAGCCAGGGGACGGCGGTATGGCAATATTTGGGCACGGAATATATCAATACATTCGGCGGCGAGGGGGCGAGACTCCACATGGCGATCGCACAGATATTGGGGCTAGGTCGGTCGGGGGTAGGCGCAGCACGATTGCTGGCGCACCAGGGGTTTTCGGTAACGGTGAACGACGGCGGCACGGGGGAAAAGCTGGAGGAGCTTGCCCAGCCCCTGCGGGAGTCGGGCATTGCGGTAAATCTGGGTAAAAATTTCGACCCCCACAGCGCCTCCCAAAAGCCAGACCTAATGGTGGTTAGCCCCGGCGTGCCCTGGGATTTACCCATGGTGATCCAGTCGAGAGAGCTAGGCATTGAAACCATCGGTGAAATGGAGTTGGCGTGGCGATCGCTCAAAGATATCCCTTGGATTGGCATCACCGGCACCAACGGCAAAACCACCACAACGGCGTTAACGGCGGCCATGTTCGAGGCGGGGAAGCGTGACGCCCCAGCCTGCGGAAATATTGGCGATGCGGCGGCGGGTTTGGCGCTGGAAATTTTACAAACCGGGCGCAAGCTGGACGGGGTTGTGGCGGAAATGAGCAGCTTTCAAATCGAATCTTTGAAGGATTTGCGATCGCAAGTGGCGGTGTGGACCACTTTCACCCCGGACCACCTTAACCGCCACCACACCTTAGATAACTACTTTGAAATTAAAGCCAGTTTGCTGGAGCGGGCTGAGGTTCAAATTATCAACAGCGACGACGATAATTTGCGATCGCGCCTGGGCGCCACAAACCGTTTTCCTGACGCCATTTGGACCAGCGTCAAAGGTAAACAGGCTTTGCCCACTAACGCCGACCGGGGGGTTTATATGGAAGATGGCTGGGCGATCGCCCAAGGCACCCCCATTGTGCCGGTGCAGTCTTTGAAAATGGTGGGTGCCCATAACTATCAAAACTTACTGATGGCGATCGCGGGGGCAATGGCATTGGGGCTGGAGCGGGAGGCGATCGCCCAAGCCGTTGAAGAGTTTCCCGGCGTCCCCCACCGACTGGAATGGGTGGTGAGCTGGCAGGGAGTGCCCTTTATTAACGACAGCAAAGCCACTAATTACGATGCGGCGGTGGTGGGACTGCAATCGGTGGAGCGCCCGACAATCTTGATTGCAGGGGGCAAAGCAAAAGCCGGTGACGACAACCTTTGGATGAAGGAAATTGGCGACCGCGCCGCCGCTGTATTGCTAATTGGTGACGCCGCCGAAACCTTTGCCAAACGCTTCGAGGACACAGATTTTGACCGCTACGAAATTGTGGGCACCATGGAAGCAGCGGTGAAGCGGGCGATGGAATTATCCCCCCATATCGGTGCCAAAAGCGTGTTGCTATCCCCCGCCTGCGCCAGCTTCGACCAGTACGCCAGCTTTGAGGAGCGAGGCGATGATTTCCGAGCCCGCTGTGCCGCCTGGATGAGTTGAGGAGATGAGTCGAGAACATGCCCACCATAGGCAAAAGTTGGGCGGGATGAAATAATGTTGTGCGCATTAACCGTTTGTGGACGGCGGCGACGAAGATTTTCAGCGATCGCCACCGGCACAGCATCTTTCACAGCTTCATAACCACACCATGACTAAAACCATCTGGATGTTTCCTGGGCAAGGTTCCCAAGCCACCGGCATGGGGCAAGATTTGCTTGAGATCGCCACCGCCAAAGCAAAGTTTGACACCGCCAGCGAAATCCTTGGATGGTCCGTGGGCGATCGCTGCAACGGCGACATTGAAACCCTGTCCCAAACCCGCTACACCCAGCCTTGCTTGTATGTGGTGGAAGCGGCGATCGCCGACGAGCTAAAAGCCAAAGGCAACACCCCCGACTACGTAGCCGGTCACAGCCTTGGAGAATACGTGGCTCTATATGCCGCCAGCGTATTTGATTTTGAAACCGGTTTAAAACTGGTGCAACAGCGCGCCAACCTCATGAACCAAGCCAGCGGCGGAAAAATGGCGGCCCTCATTGGCTTTAAGCGCGACGAACTGGAAGCTGCCCTGGCTGAAACCAACGGGGTTAGCCTGGCTAACGACAACAGCAGCGCCCAAGTGGTAATTACCGGTGAACCTGACGCCGTAGACAGCATTATGGCTAATGTCAAAGCCAAGCGAGCCATCCCCCTCGCCGTCTCGGGAGCCTTCCACTCTCCTTATATGGGCGACGCCGCCACCGAATTCAACACAATCCTCAGTGACGCCACCTTTGCCGACGCCACGATTCCCGTCCTTTCCAACACTGAACCCACCGCCACCACCGACGCCGCCGAGTTAAAAAGTCGCCTTACCGCCCAAATGACCGGGTCCGTTCGCTGGCGGGAAACCATGGGTGCGTTTGCCGCTGACGGCGTTACCGAGGCGATCGAAATTGGCCCCGGCAAGGTGCTCACCGGACTGCTGAAGCGGGAACACAAAGGAATCGCTTTGCAAAACATTACCGGCGTCGAATCCCTAAACGGCTGAAGGCTTAGGCAAAACTGACGCAAAATCTCGCAAGTATCGGCTATATTATTACGGGGTTAACGCCCCAAATGCTGGCATAGCTCAGTTGGTAGAGCAACTGATTTGTAATCAGTAGGTCAAGGGTTCAAGTCCCTTTGCCAGCCTTTTTAAACACGACAATAAGGCTCGATTTTTTACCTATTCGGTAGAAAACGTCAACTTAAAAACGTCAAATTTAACCGGCGACTTTCCTGATTCATATCGATAGCTACTAATCTCCCCCGAACCCGTATCAAATACAGAAAAGACGCCCACCTTATCATGGGCAATATAGGGCAATGGCTCCTTAGTTTTTGAATCCAAAAGCGGAGAAATATTAGGCACTATGGGAGTTAAGCCATTCGGATTTCCAACGGCAATATAGCTGCGATCGCCCTTCAACTTATCAGGGATTTTGCGGTGAGTATCCCCCCAAGCTGCCCCATGGGTATTACCTGCATGGGACGATTCCAAAAAGTGCATAGTCCCCCAGTCGGTGGTCTGCTCAAACCGATTCCATAGATGACAGTGCCCATAGTAAATAAGCTGCACTCCAGCCTGTTCCAACAATGGCATCACGTCCCGAATTAAATAGTCCTTATCCCTGTCGTAGTGATATCGAATTGAGGTAATTTCTTCGTTATTATCGCGCTGGATTTCCTGCTGGGGATCAGTGTATGGCGGCACAATATTATTCCCCAAGGAATGGGGAGGATGGTGAAACATAACCACCCGATATTTCGCACGTTTAAAGTCAGGATGCTGTAGCTGTTCCTCAAGCCATTGATACTGAATACTTCCTTGTTTTATGGGCTCAAAAATAAACTGCCCGCCACCCCATTCCTGGGGATTATTAAAATCTTTCACCTTTTCTTGATAACGTCCTTTGGTGTCATCATCCATGTGATACCAACGCCATACATTGGTCGTTTCAAGGGATATCAAACGCACGGGACCAAAAGTCGTCGCATAGTATCGCTTCCCCCCCGGACTATCCTTTGGCAGCGTAAAAATCGACTCATAAGTATTCGTACTAAAGGGGCGATCGCCGGTCTCCAAAAGTTTACTTTCCAGCTTACTTAACTCGTCATCAATCCAAATTTGATCCTTAGGATTTTCCGTTTTAATACTTTTAGGAATGGGAAACTGTCCACTTAAACCATCACTGCCGCCGGTGGTCGCCATAACTTCATGATTACCAATACAGGTAAAAATCGGCGTATTTTGCAGAATTTTTCCGCCAGCATGCTGGGTGTTAACTTCATCAGAAATAATCCGATCAATGGTGGGATCAATCTCAAAACTCGATTGATTTTCAGAGGGTTTCTGGGCGATCGCCCGCCCTTGGAAACAGGGAAAAAATGACCGTCCACGGCGATCGTCAAACCACTCAGAGCAGCGGTCAGGCACATTCACCATATCCCCCGCATAAAAAACCGCATCAAACTTTTCAAAGAGTTGAGCGGCATGATGCAACGTTTGGGGCACCATGGGCATCATTTGGTGATCTGATGTCAGCAGAATCTTCAAATTCTGTTGGGGCAGCGGCAGCGGCGATAGGAAAAATGTTCCGCTTTTAACGGGCCGACTATCAACAGATTCCTGCGATATTGGTACGCTAACCACTTGATAGGGAAGGGAATCTCCCGTCTTTAATCCAACAACAACGGCTTCATGTCTCCACACCGGTCGATCAATCACCGTCACCGCCTTTCCTAACTGGAACGGTGGCGCACCATGCCAGTGCGATCGCCCATCTTCCTGCAAAATAACCTGTTGAGAACTAGCCGAAACCTGCTGTTTTAAACCATCACCATAATCAACCCAGTGGCAATCCCCCTGCCACTCCGTAAACCACACCACATTAACCGTAAATGCCGTTGGCAACTGCAAAAAAGGGTCCGTTAATAGTGACAGCATAAAACAGAAAATCTTCTAGGGGGGTAAATCCCTCTAAGCATAGTATCTTCAGCGAAGACACTCCCTATTTAAAAGAGTTTTCCTATATTTGTTGCCTCTACTCGTTACTTCTATTCGTTACTTCTATTCGTTGCCTATTTTTTACTGCCATCCTTTATCTATGGCGGCTGTATTGTCTATTGCTGCTGTACTTTGTTTATTTAGTTTTAAACCGCCAAACACCATCCCATGAAGTAGAAACGGGGGTTTGGAATAGTTCGCCTAGACGCTGAATATACACTTGCACAGGCTTGTCATCTGGATTTTTGATATTGATTTCCGAGAACTTCGACAATGCAGTGGCCCACTGTTGATCTTGATAAAGGGCCACTGCGTTGTCGAAATCTGCCCTTAAATCTATTTTGAGCTGCCGTACCTTCGGGTCTAATTCCCCATCAACAACCTCATAAATAGAGATAGGTTCACTACGCCCTTTAACCACAACTCGGTCCAATAATCGCAGCTCAAACTCCTCAGGATTTTCCAAGTTGTCAAGAATTTGCTGAGACACCAAAAGGGTCACCCCGTAATACTTGGTCAGCCCTTCAATACGTGCCGTTAGGTTCACCGTGTCAGACAAAGCATCCCCTTGCATTCGCCCTGCTTCGCCCACAATGCCCACCATCATATGACCGAAATGCAGCCCCAAACCAATGGAAATCGGAGTCTCCTTTTCCTCTGTCAGGTGGGTGTTGTACTCATCCACCTTATAAAGCTCTGCGATCGCCGCCCGCACCGCATCGTCTGCGGACTTGGGAAATATCGCCATAACGCCATCGCCCATGTACTTAATAATCACCCCGTTGTTGCGGCGAATTTCGGGACTGACGCGCCCCAAATACTCATTAATAAACCGGAAACTTTCGTCAGGGGTCATCAACTCCGCCCGAGGCGTAAACGACCGAATATCGGAGAACATAACCGCCATTTCCCGACTAACGTGATCCCCAAGCTTGACGTCAGTAATACTCTCCCGACTTAGAAACTTAAGGTATTCGCTAGGCACAAAGCGCTGGTAGGAATTATTGATTCTCGCTAGCCGCACGTGGGTTTTAATACGAGCAAGCAATTCATCCTTAATGAAGGGCTTCGTTAAGTAGTCGCTAGCGCCACATTGAAAAGCCGACATTAAGTCAGAGATGCGGCTTTTTGCCGTCAACATAATAATTGGCAGTTCCTGGGGACCAAAGCGCTCTCGAATATGCTTACAGGCTTCATATCCTGACAGCTTCGGCATCATCACATCGAGCAGAACCAGGTCAAAGCCCCTGTCCGACGCTTCAATTTTTTCTATTGCTTCGTCACCCTCCGTTGCCAGGGTCACTTCGTACCCGTTGAACGCCAAGTAATTTTCCAGAACCTGCAAATTAACAGGCTCATCATCTACAACCAAAATCCTGATTTCTCCGTCAGCTTTGACATCGCCCACCGCAATATCAGCGCCATTCTTCTGTACCATTTCCCCCACTGAACTGTCAGCATTTTCAGCGCCAGAGTCGTCGTTAAAAACGGAAAGAGTCTGAGGTGCCAGAGGGGCGTTAACTCGCCTAGTTAAAGCCTGGTCCCGGGAAGAATGACTGGGACTTGCCTGCTGCTCAACGGCTGGCAACGTAAAGGAAAAGCGCGATCCAACTTCAGGCGTAGACTCAACCCAAATATTGCCGCCATGTAGGCTAATCAATTGTTTAGTAACCGCAAGCCCCAAACCGGTGCCCCCAAAGCGCCGAGCGGTAGAACCATCTCCCTGCTCAAAAGCTTCAAAAATCCGCTCTTTCTGCTGATCAGAAATACCAATACCCGTATCAACAATATCAACCTGGATCGCACCGGTAACGATAGCGCCAGTGTCATTAATTTCTTGGCAATAACTTTCCTCTAATCCAGTGGATTCCCCCTCTTTAACCACTACCTCTTCAATGGGGATAAACTGGGCGGTGACGGTCACTTCTCCCTTTTCCGTAAACTTAACGCCGTTGCCCACCAGGTTGTAAAAAATCTGCTGTAGACGTGATTCATCAGCCCATACGGCGGGCAAGTCCAAGGGTACCTGGTTCTCAACGGTTAGGTCGCGCGCACCAATTAACACCTGACTAACTTCGATGACAATATCGGCGATCGCCGCCACATTAATCGCCTTGCAATTAAGCTGAATTGTTTTGTGATTAAGCTTAGAAAAGTCGAGGATATCGTTGACCAAATTAGCCAATCGTCGAGCGCTGCGGGCTACAATCCACAAATTGCGCTCCTGTACTTCCTCTAACTTGCCTGTGGCACCTTCCAACATAAATTCGGTGATGCCAATAATCCCGTTCAATGGCGTTCTAAGCTCGTGGGAAGTGTTCGCCAAAAACTCATCCTTAAGTTGATCAAGGCGCTTTAGCTCTTCATTTTGCTCCTCCAAACTTTCAAAAGATTGGCGCAATTGTACCGCCATACTATTGAAAGAATTTGCGAGTTCTCCCACCTCATCTTCACGGTCTAAACTAATCGTTTCATCCCAGTTTCCATCGGATAGTCGCTTAGCAGACTGGTTGAGCTTGGCGATCGGCTCAGTGACCCAACGAGAGGTTTGCCAACCAGCACCGATCGCCAGCAAAACCGCCACAAAAGATAGGGCAATTGTTACCTGGTTGCTCTGATTAATCGCGGCCATAAAATCCGCTTCGGGAATAACCACCACCACCACCCAATCCAGTCCTTCCACCTGGGGCAGAGGCGCCATCCAAGCTCTAACCCTTTCACCGTCCACCTTCAAGGAAACTAGCGTAGGTTGGGATAGCTCCTGCAACACGGCGCCAGGCTCCACGTCTGTGAAATTATTTCCAGTCGCGTCGTTTCTGGTTCTTCTGCCGTTTCTCGAGGAGTTACCGGCGCTTTGCGTCTCTGCTTTCGCCTTTGGCGTTTTTTCTAACTGCTGCTCCTTTGCCAGGGCGGCGATCGCCCCCCTTAAATATTGATCTTCACTTTGGGAGAGGTTCAGCCGCTCTGGTTCTTTATCTTCGCCTTGAAGAATAAACGGCTTCTCGTCCGTGGAGCTGGCCACAACATTGCCGTCCCGTTCAAGGATATATGCCTCCCCTGACTTACCAATATCCAGAGCACCCAAATCCCCATCAATTTCTGACAGGATTAAGTTAGTGCCTAGAACCCCTAAAAACTGTCCCTCATCGTCATAAAGGGGCGTTGTGGGAGTAATTTGTAGGGCGCCCAAATCGGCAGAAGGGTAAACAGGGCTCCAAGTCTGTTTCCCCAGTTCCTTCGCGCCAGAGTACCAGGGACGCCCTCGAGGATCATATTCTGTGGATTTTAAAAGCTCTTGGCGCACCCCAAATTGATCAAGCTCATAAATTTCCCGTTCCGGAGCGGTTTCCTCTGTCCTAAACTTGACTACGGTGTCTCCATTATTCGGGTAGGTTTGTACCCCAAGGAATTCTCCTTCTTCCGTACCAATAAAGAAATAATCTACCCCGGGCACAATATCTACGTCGCCCCAGAATCGCCGCTGTAATCCGTCAAAATTTCCTAAAGATAAATTGCCCCCAGCAATGTCCTGGGCGATGCTGCGCTGCATAATATGAGGCAGCGCAAGGTAATCCTCCAAGCGTTGATCAATTTGATCCCCAACTTTCTTACTGAGGCGATCGCTCAAGTCCCTGACGGTTTCTTGGCTGTTGGTAAACGATAAATAGCCAACAATACTAACTGCACCAGCAATCTGCACAATGAACGGCACAATGGAAACCACCCGCAATGGCAGTCGCCTAACTAATCGAGCTGTTCTTTGGCGCAGATTTAATCCCATAGTTTTTAGGATCTAATTGGTTCTCAAACCCTGTCGTTAATATCTACTCGTCCTGAAATTCTCAACCTTTTCGAGTGTCACCTTTTCTAACTAAATCCTGTTTCTTTGCATCCTTTATGGGGCGATCAAGTCATCAATCTACCAACTACATCATCTAAATTGATATAGATTGATTATTGGTTGACAATTTGAGAATCAATAATCTAAGTTTTTCTCGGCAAAGTTTTCTTGGCGAAGTATCAATTACCAAGGACTAAAGAAGTTTAGTGGGTGAAAAAGGGCACAAAAAACATCGTTTTGACCAATCATTTTGACCAATGTTGGCCAGGATCTAAGCACTTTTTTTACACCTTCCCTCAGCATAGGATCAGATTTAGGAGGCGGCAACGATTTCAATTGAACTCGCCAGATTGTTGCTCTTTCTTTACCTAACCTTAAATTTAAAACTGAAAGCTCTGGAGCAAGCCTTAAAGTTTTCGTTTAGATTTGTCTTAAGTTTGGTTATCGAAGTTGGTCGTTTGGATTTGAATTCTATAAGTGAATTTGCCTGCGGAACTTATGGGTACATCGCCTTCTAAACCTTTAATTGCTGACCCACCGCTAGTGCTGCCGCGCAATCACCGGGATCCCATCTATTTAGATGCCCACGCCACGACGCCGGTGGATCCCAGAGTCTTGGAGGCGATGATACCTTTCTTCACCGAGACCTTTGGCAACTCCGGAAGTTCGACCCATAGTTATGGCTGGGCAGCTCAGGGGGCAGTGGACCAGGCTCGCGAAGCGTTGGCGCAAGTTATTGGAGCTAGTGCAGAGGAAATCATCTTCACCAGCGGGGCGACGGAGAGCAATAACTTAGCCATCAAGGGCGTTGCCGAAGCTTATTTGGAAAAAGGGCGGCACATAATCACGATGGCAACGGAGCATGCCGCCGTGTTGAATCCCTGTAAATATCTGGAGTCTTTGGGGTGGCGGGTGACCTATTTACCCGTTGATTCCCAGGGATTGGTGGACATTGAGCAGCTTGAAAAGGCAATTACCAGCGACACGGTGTTGGTGTCGGTGATGGCAGCAAATAACGAAATCGGGGTGTTGCAGCCCCTGGAAAAAATTGGGCAGGTGTGTCGCGATCGCCAGGTGCTGTTCCACACTGACGCGGCCCAGGCGGTGGGTAAGGTGCCTTTAAATGTGGACGCTCAAAATATCGACCTGATGTCCATCACTGCCCATAAAATCTACGGTCCTAAAGGCATCGGTGCGCTATACGTGCGGCGGCGACCTCGGGTAAATTTAGCGCCTCAGTTTCATGGAGGTGGACAGGAGCGAGGCTGGCGATCGGGCACTTTGTGTGTGCCATTGATTGTGGGCCTGGCAGAAGCCGTTACTTTGGGAGTTCGTTTGCAGGCGGAAGACAATCAACGCATTGCAGCCCTGCGTGATCGTCTATGGAATTATCTAAAGTCAGAAAACTCTGGGCTAACGATCCACCTCAATGGACATCCCACCCAGCGACTGGCAGGGAATCTCAACGTCAGCCTTGCGGGAATCAAAGCGGCTGATTTACTGCGCCAGATTCGATCCCAAGTGGCTCTGTCCTCCGGTTCCGCCTGTAGCTCGACAGCTCAGAAGCTTTCCCATGTTTTGGCAGCCCTTGGGGAGCCGAATCGTCAGCCGTTCGCCAACCTACGCTTTGGGGTCGGACGGTTCAACACTGTTGATGATATTGACACTACGGCTCGGCTGTTTTTAAGTGCTGTCACTAGTCAAGTCTCAAGTTCCCATTGAATTAAAGCCCAGTGACAGAAAAGTTTCAGTCTCTATGGTTTTTAGTTTTTAGCCTTATAGCGGCGACGGAGTGACTTAGGACAACAGTCTAAGACTTTGAGCAATGGCATCAAAAAGGTTCTCACACTCCTTGAGCACCTTGCCCACTTGCTTTTTTAACCGCGCCCAAAATTTCTCAATCTTGTTTAAATCTGGAGAGTAGGGAGGCAAAAACCACAGTTGGCACCCGGTCCCCGACAACAGTTCTTCTAAACGTTTGCGAGGGTGGAAGCCCGCATTGTCTAAAATTACAATCTGTCCCGGTATTAATTCCGGTAACAACATCTCCTCAAACCATTGGCAGAACACTTGAGTGTTGGTGCTGACGGGGTGACAAGAAGGCTAAAAGGCTTCCTGTATCTTCCTCTTAGCCCT
>CALGDE010000098.1 GCA_937883785.1 uncultured cyanobacterium | reverse complement strand
GGGATTGGCTATGCGAGGGGCTGCATGTCGCTGGAATTTAGGGAATTGGTATAACAAGGGACTAAGTTTACATTCGCCAAACACCACGCAAAGAAATATAAAAGAATCTGTAGAAGCTGCCTTTTGATCTTCAAGAATTTCGGGGCATCTTGTTAGGATTTTGCTAAATTCTTGCGTCGCAGGCACAGCTCATGGACACCATTTTTGGCGGAACGGGACCGGAGTCGTTTTTGGGCAGCAATGGGGACGATGTGCTCACGGGCGATCGGGATCGGGATACGCTGCTGGGCTTGGCGGGCAATGATTCCATTCAGGGCAATGCAGGCGCGGATTTAGTTTTTGGTAACCGTGGCGTCGATAGCCTGAGGGGCGGACCGGGGCTGGATTCTTTATTTGGCGGCAAAGGCAACGACCTGGTTCGCGGCGACAGTGGTGCAGATTTAATTTTTGGTGATTTGGGGCGCGATTCCCTCTTCGGCGGGGCAGGGCGCGACACCTTCGCCATTGGGCTCACCACCGGTGGCGCGGCGGTAGGCGATGCGGACGTACTGGCGGATTTTCAGGCACTGGCATCAGCGGAGCCGGACGTCATTCGGCTGGTGGAAGGGCTGCGGCCGAGCGATGTGGAAGTGATTGCCAATAGTGCCGGCGATGCGGTGTTGCGCAGTCGCGAGTCAGGGCAGTTTTTAGCGGTGTTCCCCGGCGTGGCTCCAGCGGCGCTTGATCCCAATAATCCGACGCAGTTTGAATGGTTTACCACGGCGATCGCGGTGGAGCCTGCCCCTGGAGAAGGGCAGGTGAATGCCAGTCGGGAAATTACGGTGCGCTTTAATAGCGAAATTGACGGCGCCAGTTTCAGCGACCCTGGCGCGTTTTATCTGGAAGCGGGGGGGAGTCCCATTGCTGGGCAAGTGGTGGTGTCCAGTACGGCGCGGTTTGTAACCTTTGTGCCCGATGAGGTGCTGCCGCCGGGGACCGAGGTGCGCATTGTGGCAGACGGCAGCAAGATTCGCGATTCCCGAGGGCTGCCGGTGGATTTAAACGGCGGCGGCATTCCAGGGGTGACGCGGGTAGCTAGCTTCCGCACCGAATCCCTGGTGTCCCTGCTCAATACGGTGGTGGAAGGGTTTATTTTTGATTCCTTTAATCGCAATCCCGACGGTAGCGATCGCCCCTTGGCTGGCGTCACCCTGACGGTGGAGGGGCTGCCGAACATTACAACCACCACCGACGCCAATGGCTTTTTCCGGCTGGAAAATGTGCCTGGTCCCGATTTCTTCGTCGATATTGACGGCACCACGGTGAGCAATGCGCCGGAGGGATTTATCTACGCGGGGCTGGTGGAACCCTTTGAAAGCGTGCCGGGGCGAACGGTACAAATGGCGCGCAACGGGGATCCCTTCAACGTATATTTGCCGCCGCTGCAATTGAGCGATGTGCAAACCCTAAGTCCGACGGAAACCACCAACGTGGGCTTTGGGGCTGGCGGCACTGACGTGCTGGCGGCGGCGTTCCCCGGCGTGGATCCCAACCTGTGGCAATTTACCCAGCTCACTTTGGCGCCCGGTTCTGCTGTGGATCGCCAGGGAAATCCAGTGACCCAGGCGGCGATCGTACCCGTGGAGCCCAGTCGGTTGCCAGCACCACTGCCGCCCAATTTAAATCCCCAGCTAGTCATTTCCATTCAGGTGCCGGGAGCATCACGCTTCGATATCCCCGCCCCCATCCAGTTTCCCAATTTGGACGGGTTGGCGCCCGGTGAGCAGAGCATTATTTTTTCGTTTAATCACGAGTCAGGACGGTTTGAGGCGATCGGCAACGGCACCGTCAGCGCCGATGGGCAGTCGGTGGTATCCGATCCGGGGGTGGGAATTTTAGCGCCGGGCTGGCATCTCACTTTGCCAGGGGTGATGGTAGATATCTGTCTAGATGCGCCCATTCCCGATGCCTACTGGCAAATTACCTACGGCGACTTTGTGATTCGAGGGCAGGTGGGTGCCGAAACGGAAATTTCCAACGTAATTGCCCCCAATACCGCGTTTACGTTCCAAATTTATGACCATGAAAACCAGCAAATTGGCACGGCGGTGGGGCAAACGGGGGCGTCGGGCTCGGAGGTGAAAATCCGCGAGCTGAGTTTTGAGCAGGTTGCCAATGCCTCCGACGGTGACAACGACGGACTGGTGAACCCAGCGGAGCCCATTGTGGGCACGGACCCCAATAATCCCGACACCGATGGGGATGGGCTTAACGATGGTCCCGAGCTAGACCAGGGTTCCAATCCGTTGGACGGTCGCGGTTTCCCCACGGGTATGATTGCCCAAACGGGCGTACGCGGAGAAGCACGGGCAATCTGGACTACGGGCGGACAGCCATCCACCGCTGGCACTGCCAATCGTGGATCTTTGGCTTACCTTGCTACCGGTAGTTATGGTTTGGCGATCGCCGATATTTCCCGCCCGGATCGCCCCATTATCACCGGTCAACTCCAGCTACCGGGAACGGCGGTGGATGTGTCCGTGGATGCCACCCAGGCGATCGCCGCAGTGGCCAGCATTGGCGAAACACCGGGCACCACCGGCGGCAGCTTGCACTTAGTGGATGTGTCCAATCCCGATGTGCCGCGACTGATTCAAACAATTTTTACCCCCGCCCGCCAGGTGGAAGTGGCCGGCGGCGTGGCCTATGTGGCGGGCGGAACGACGTTAACAGCCATTGATCTAGCGTCGGGCGCGTCCTTGCAAACTTTGGAACTGCCCGGCAGCGGTCAGGTGACGGGGATGGCGCGGGATGGCAATTTGCTATTTGCCTATGTGACCGGCTCCGACACATTGGCGGTGATTGATATTTCTGCCCCGGCGGATGCGGCGGTGGTGGGAGAAATCGGCGTTCCCATCGCCTCCTTTGAGGTGGGCATTTTCGCAGCGGGCAATATTGTCTACCTATCCGGCAGCGGTATCCATACGGTCAATGTGAACAATCCCGCCAATCCGCAATTGGTTAGCCCCGCCGATAGTCCTTTCTCAGCCAATAACCTAGCGCTCAATGGATCAGGCTTGGGATTGTTAGCGGCGTTAAACCGAGGGCTAGGGATCTTTGATCTGTCGGATCCAGCGGTTACCGATTCGCTGCTGGTGGAATTTGATGGGGCCAATGACAATGCCCAGGATGTGGCGATCGCCCAGGGCTTTGGCTTTGTGGCGGATCGCAATTTGGGGCTAAAGGTGTTTAGCTACCTGCCGCCGGACACTGCGGGAATTACGCCGATCGCCCAAATTAGCTCCCCGGTGCGAGATGTGCTGCCCAATCAGTCGGGCGTGCAAATTATCGAAGGTAGCTATTTGCCCATCGAGGTGAGCAGCACGGAAGATATTCAAGCCAGTGCGGTGGATTTGCTGGTGAACGATCGCGTGGTGGCTAGCGATGTGTCCTTCCCATTTGATTTCTACGACTTTGCCCCGACCATCGCCGCTAACGGATCGGTGCTCGATGTTCAGGCACGCATTACCGATACCGGCGGCAACAGCTCCCTGTCTAACCTGCTGGTGTTTGAGCTGGTGGAAGATCGCTTTGGTCCCCTGGTAACGCGCACTTCGCCAACGGAAGGGCAGGATATTCTTGAGGACGTGCCGCTTATTGTCAGCTTTAATAAGCCCCTAGATCCCACGTTAATTGACCTATCGGGGCTTAACCTTACGGCGCTGGGACCTGATGGCTTGCCCAATACCGGTGACGATGCCAACGTTCCCCTCGCTGGTGTTGAGCTGGCGGGCGATCGCCGTTTAACCATCACCGCTGCTGGTCCCTTTGGCGCTGGGCTTAATACCTTAACCATTAGCCCCAATATCATCGCTGACCAGAACGGTAATCCCCTCGCTGCCCCCTTCGATCTCACCTTTGACCGCACCGATCAGGTGGGCATTCGCACCGCCGATGGATTTGCCAGCGAGCTAAGCAGTGACCCCGGCATATTCCAAGTGTTCCGAGGCAGCAACACTGGCGATATAACCGTATCCTTTGCTGTGGTGGATCCCCTGACCGGTAACCCTGCCACCCTGGGTACCGATTATCAATTGGTGGATCGTTTGGGCAATGTGCTTAGCGGCAATACCGTGGTGATTCCCAACGGGTTAGATGTGGTGCCTATCTTTGTGCGCCCCATCTCGGACGAAATTATTGAAGGGACCGAGCTGGTGCAGTTGCGCCTTACCGATGGCTTTGCCTACTCCATTGACCCCGCCAATACCGAGGCTCGGGTACAAATCCAAGACTTTATTCCGCCACCGCCGCCGCCACCGCCGCCGCCAATCGTACTTACGGGACCGCCAGTGGAAATTACGGTGCAGGGGAACGATATTTTGGAGGGGGGAATCCCCAGCACAGCCACGGGGGGCACCGTCAACGTAGGCACCCAAAGCGAATTTATCTTTACTCGCCTCGGCACCGATAGCAGCCAGGCTTTGGAGGTGTTTTTCACCACTGGCAATGGCACCAACAGCGCGGCTATTCCCGATGCCACCTTTGGACAGGATTATCAATTGCGCGATCGCAGCGGCGCTATCAACAATACCGGGCGGATTATTATCCCCGCTGGCGGTACCAGTGCGTCCCTCTTTGCCACGGCTCAGGAAGATAATTTGGCGGAAGGGGATGAACAGATTCGCCTCACCATTGCCCCCGGCTTTGGCTACCAGGTGGGCACCAACAACCCCTCCGCCAATGTGACCATTAAGGACAATGATTTTGTGGGCATTACCGCCGTTAATTCCCAAGCGGTTGAACCGTTCGGCGGGATCGGTGGGGGCGATCACATTGACGGTTCCTATTCCATTACCCGCCAGGGAGGCACTGAAGCGCCATTAACGGTGACCTTCGATATTCTCACCAATGTGGGTCCCACCAATGTGTCAGCGGATCGAGCCACGGATTACGATTTGCTGGATAACGGCACCCCCATTACGGGCAACACTGTCACTATCCCCGCTGGGCAATCGTCGAAGCTAATCACCTTGCGTCCCCTGGATGAGGGGGATCCTATGGAGCCCTTGACGGAGGTGGCGCGGATTGCAATTGTGCCCACCGTGAATTACAACGTTGTGCCAGGACAGCAGCAGGCGGACGTGTTCATCATTAATGAATAGCTATAGCTCCTGCTGGTTAGGGATCGCCCATTACGGCAACTCCAAGGTGCGATCGCCGTCGCCAATCACCACAAACGCCGCCCAGTCTCGGGGTAAGGGGGATTCGGCACGGACTTTAAGTTGGGCAAGGCGTAATGCGTCGGCATAGGTTTTACCTGCCAGCAATTCTTGATAAAACGCTTCCATTAAAATCTGCGTTTTATCGTCGGGTACTTTCCACAGGCTGGCGACAACGGTTGGAACACCGGCTTTTAGGAAAGCACGGGCTAGACCCAGGACTCCTTCACCGGTTGCTGCGCCACTGCTGGTATTGCAAGCGCTAAGGACTGCCAGTTGGGCATTAAGGTTGCTGTTGAAAATTTCGGTAAGGGTGAGTTTGTGATTGCTGGCGTCAGATCCCACTGCGGATAGGGCTAGCCAGTTGCCGTCAATATTTTGATCGCTCCCTGCAATTTCACCGTGGGTAGCAAAGTGGAGAATGCTGGCACTTTCGAGCTGTTGTTGAATCGCTGCTTTTGTGGCTTGCTCGCCCAAGATCGGGGTGGCATTCAACATTTGAGAGATCGCGGTGGCTTCAGCTTCAGTGCCGGGTAACGAGTCGAATATATCTCCGTTATTGGCGCGGGGCATGGGGCTGGGGTTGCCAACGATTAGGGGGTTTCCGGTAAAGGGACCGGTGTTGTTTTGAACAGTGGCTAGGGTTTGGAGGGAGGGCGTGACGGTGATGCTGTGTCGATCTAGGAGAAAGCGATCGCTATCATCAATCAGAGCGGCGAAGGGAATGGTGCCCAGTTCGCGGTGGGGGACGATGATTAGGCGATCGCCCTGGTCCGTTGGCAAGAAATCTTCAATGGGCTTAATCAGTAGCGTGTAAGCCCGTTTTAAGTCTTGAGGAGTTCCGTTCCAGGTGGGACCGTTGCCACCCCGCAAGACTTGTAAATCTAAACGAAATTCGGCGTTGCAGGATTAGGAGAGGAAGTCAGGATGGCGGAGTGGTAGTGG
>CALGDE010000097.1 GCA_937883785.1 uncultured cyanobacterium | reverse complement strand
ATGGCGATTCTGCATTGCGCGGTGCTTCAGATTTACTTTATAAACTAGCTCTTAAAGAACAGAAGAAAATCAAGTCGAAAATGCTGCTAACCCACCCTTCCACAAGGTCATTATCTTCAGTAGAAAAAGAGTCTTTTTCTGAGAAAACTGTATCGAATTGGACAGAATTCTACGCGGACGAAAATAAAAACGAAAAAGATACTGCGAATGTAGATATTTTCAAAACTGGAGATATCTATAAGGTGGAAGTGGTGTCAGGAAGCTTTGACGAACTGTCTAGCCAGATCCAGAAAAACCCATGGTGGGGAGATGGGGCGCAAGCGTCAGAAATGGCAGAGGCTTGGGGAAAGGCGCTATGGGAGAAAAATGGGGTGCTAATGGGTAGTGCAGACCCAGATCTGTATGTGTTCGCCACTCAAGAATCTGGTGGATATGTGGGATTCTTAGGCACTTTTGCTGGGCAGACAATGGTTCGTGATTCGGTTAGGAAAAACGATACTGAAAGCTATGTGATAGCAACGTTGATTGGGCGGCAAGAGTTTAATAACCGTTCGTTGAAAACTTTCTAGATGCGGCATAGTAAATAGCTTTGCTTCCCAGGACTTTGCGGTGCGGTGTGGAGACTAAGGCGCGAGCATTAAGGCACTGGGATAAAATTGATGGCTGTTAGGTTAAATACTTTACGAAAGACTGCCAGCGTTGTGTCTTCAAGTCGTATTGTATTGCCAACAAAGCGAAGCTCCGATGGCTGAATTTCTACCAGAGCGATGCGGTCTTTGTCGGTGTTGAAGTCAAAGATAATGTCGCGCCCCTGTCCAGGAACCAACACGAACACATCATTTCCTGCTCCGCCAACTAGCAGGTCATCGTCGGCACCGCCCCACAGCACATCGTCACCTGCTCCCCCTGCAAGCTGATCATTGCCGCGATCGCCCAGCAGGGTATCTTGACCCGAGTTTCCTAGAAGCAGGTCATTACCGCGATCGCCAAAGAGAAAATCATCTCCCGCATCACCGCGCAATCGGTCATGCCCAAAACCGCTGGCAAGTGAGTCATTGCCGGCACCGCCCAATAGCTGATCATTGCCGCCACCGCTTGCGAGGACATCATCCCCATCTTCCCCGGCAAGCCCATTGTTGCCATCGGCATCTGCGAGGGTGTCGTTGCCCGCGCCGCCCCACAGCAAATCGTTGCCTGCGCTGTCTTGGATAAAGTCGTCCCCCGCTGCCCCCAGCAGTAAGTCATTGCCCAAGTTTCCAGCGAGCCTGTCGTCGCCAGTATTGCCCACAAGGGTGTCGTTGCCGCCCAAACCATTGAGGGAATCGCCTCCAGGGACACCAATCAAAAAATCATCGCCATTGGTTGCCACCGGACGTTGGGGGATTGGAGGAACCGGTGGGGCTGGTGGCGTATTTGGAGTTTGGGGAGGATTGGGTGCGGGGCTTGGAGCTGGTCCTGGAGCTGGGGTGGCAATCGGTGGCGTGGGAATGGGCGGAGCGGCGGTGGTTGGTGTGGATGAATTTGGGTTTGGCGCTGGGTTTGGGTTTGGCGCTGGGAGATTGGGGCGGGGCGTGTTGGATGGGGCAAAAGGGCTGAATACGGCGTATCCAAATCCAGAGGAGGGCTGTAGGGATCCTCGGTCTGCTACAGGATTACCGATCGCCAAATCGGGCACCCGGTCACCATTTAAATCGCCGCCGCCATCCACACGACCGCTCGACCCATCCTGCTGCACCAGCCCCAGCCCGTCCCCGTCAAATTCGGAGATACCGTTCAGCACAAAACCATCGCTAGCACTTAAGTTATCCAGCTCCAGCGCCGCCACTCCCCCGCTCGCCCGACCGTAAACCACAAAGCTGCGACCCACATTGCTTAGCCCATTGGCGTCGCCCTGGGGAGCGTAAACCACCACATCATCAAAGCCGTCCTGGTTGTAATCGCCAATGCCGCTGACCGCTGTACCCGCCTGGTCGCCTCGGGACACAAAGCCGCCGGGGTCTGGCTTGCCGTCTAGGATGATGCCGGTTTGCCCATTTAAAATACTGCGATCCACAAGGGCGGGCAGGGGCGATCGCTGTCCATACAGAACGTACGCCTGACCGCCACCCTGATTCACGGCTCCTCGGGCACCAATAATCACATCCGCCAGCCCGTCACCGTTGAAATCTCCCGCCCCATCCACCGACGAACCTACCAGAGCACTTCCGTTGCCGTTGCCCTGGAAAATAAAGCCGTTGCTGCCGTTAAGCTGGGTCAGATCAATCGACGACGCCAGGGACGGTCCGCCATACACCACATAAATGCGCCCTTCCTGTCGCGCCGTCTGCTCCACCGGGGTGCCGTCCCGTCGAGCTAAGGGAGCCGCGATCGCCACATCGCCAAAGCCATCCCCATTGAAATCGCCAATATTGCGCACAGTGGTACCAGCAAAATCATCGGTTCTACCGGTCAAAACCACGCCGCTGGGTCCCAAAGTGGTTAGGTCCAGCGAGTTGGGCTGCTGTCCTTGTCGTCCGTAAATTAAGTAGGCGCGGTTGTTGTCCGGTGCGCCGATAATGAAATCCTGGATGCGATCGCCGTTCACGTCTCCCGCAGCGCTGACCGAAGCTCCGGCGCGATCGCCCACCGCCCCAGCAATGGCAAACCCCGCCGCTCCGTTAAGCTGGTCCACATCCGCCAGCGCCGGAAATCCCTGGCTGCGACCGAAAATAACGTAACTTTGCCCCGAAATATCAAACTCTCCCTGGGGATTTGCGGCTGGGGCTCCCACAATTAAATCCGCGATTCCGTCGCCGTTAATATCCCCTGCGCCGCTGACGGAAAAGCCCAGCCGACCGGTTTGGTTGCTGCGCAGGGTAAAGCCGTTGCTGCCGTTGAGATCCGTGGGAAATAGGGAGGTGGGAAAGGATCCTTGGCGACCGAAAACTATATGAGCCGCGCCGGAACGCCCATCGTCGATCGCCCCGAAAGCAATATCGTCAATGCCGTCGCCGTTAATATCGCCGATGATGCTAACGGAAAATCCCAGGCGTTGACCTCGCTCCAGCCCCACCAAAACGAATCCGTTTTGACCGTTGATATCCCCTAAATTCTGCTCAACTTCAATCATTTGCACTGCCTGCGGATAAGTTTCTATGGCGGACGATGACGACAGGACTCGCGCAAAAAACTTGAGGCCCTCACCCTAAATCCCTCTCCCCGGGGAGAGGGACTTCGGAAGTAAGACATAGCTTCTGATTATTTTCTTGCTCCCCCTCCCCAGGGAGAAGGGGCTGGGGGATGAGGGCGTCCGTAAGTCCTGCCTAAGTGAGCCCATGGTGGCAAGGGGCAAACGCTGCCGTCAGTCGGATAAGTCGGGTTATGGTGGAAGCCGGTCGGAGAAGTCGGATTTTCAGGGTCTGTATCGGGTATGTACCAACCCAAGTCAGAGGCGATCGCGTCAGGCAGAATCACCTTTGCCGATGCATTGACCGGGCTGGATTCGGCGATCGCAACGGCGGGAGCAAAACCGTTAACGCCCCTGGAGCGGCAGATTCTCCAGGCGGCTTGGGACCAGGACGCTTACGGCACCGTTGCCCAGCGACTTTACTTAACAGAAGGGCATATAAAGGATGTAGCCTCGAACCTTTGGAAACAGCTTGCGATTCTCCTCGGCTTTAAGCTCAGCAAGCGCACTTTCCGAGGGCTGATGGAGCAGCATTGGGCGCAGCGTGACGGGGAAATAAGCGCTGAAAAAGTAGCCATTTTACCGGGCATAAAAACTCGTGCAGCGGCGGCGAGCTGGGCTGATGCGCCTGCTGTGGATCGGTTTTATGGGCGGGAGGAAGAGCAGCAGGTTTTGACCCGGTGGATTCTTCAGGATCGCTGTCGTTTGGTGGCTTTGGCAGGGCTGGGGGGCATTGGCAAAACGGCGCTGGCTACGCGGCTGGCGCGGACGATCGCCCCCAACTTTGATGTGGTGATTTGGCGATCGCTGATTAACGCCCTCCCGGTGCAGGACTTACTCAAGCAGCTTATTTCGTTTGTTGAGCAGTGTTTTGAAACTGATAAACCCGGTATCACTTCAACAGATTTTGATAGTCAACTGCTTCAGCTTTTGGGATTTCTGCAACGGCACCGCTGTTTGATTGTTCTTGATAACGTGGAGACGATTCTGGCGGGGGCGGTTTCCCTTAACGGCGATCGCCACCACGACCAGTACAACCAGCTTTTTCGACGGTTAGGGGAAGCGTCCCATCAAAGCTGTTTGTTGCTGACCAGTCGAGAACAGCCTCCAGCGATCGCTCGGCACGCTGCACAAGGGTCGCCCATGCGCACATATTCCTTGGGGGGACTGGATTCGCCCACATCGCAAAAAATGCTGCAAAGGCTAAAGCCGCTGGACGGGACGCCGCAGGATTGTCAGCGCTTGGTGGACCGTTATCAAGGGCATCCGCTGGTTTTGGTGTTGGTGGCCAAGCATATTGAGGAGGTGTTTTTTGGGGACGTGGCGGCGTTTTTGCGGCAGGATCAGTGGATTTTTGCGGACCTGGAAATGTTGCTGCGATGGCACTTTGGGCGGCTATCGGCGGCAGAACAAGAAATTTTATTTTGGCTGGCAGTTCATCGTCACCCGGTATCCCTAACTCAGCTACAAGCCTGCATACGCGATCGCCAAACCCGTTCCACCCTCGCCTCAACCCTACAAACCCTACAGCGACGAATTCCTCTGGTGCGTCAAGATCGATCTTTTACGCTGCAACCGGTGCTTTTGGAATACGTGACGGAGCGGTTGATTGGGGCTGCCAGCAAAGCAATTCTTCAGGGCGATTTAAAGCGTTTGGACCAAATTTGCTTGATGCAAGGGTCGGCTCCCGATGGGCGACGGCTCATTCAACGGCGGGTGATTTTGCAGGGGGTGGGCGATCGCTGCCTAACCCATCAACCGAAAGCCGCCCTAATTGACCACCTCTTCCGCCACCTCGCCCAGCTTCAGCAAAACCCCCTACAGGGATACGCTGCAGGAAACCTTCTCAACCTGCTGGTTTCGCTGGATGGGGATTTGAGGCGGGGGGATTTTTCAGGATTAACGCTGCGGGAGGTGGACTTGCAGGGTTGTGCTCTTCAGGGGGCGAACTTTGCCGCTTGTCATTTTGAGAACGTCACCTTTACCCAGTCCATCCAGGCAATCCTTGCCGTAGCCGCCAGCGAGTCGGGCAAATGGTTCGCCGCCAGCAGCTCCGACGGCACCATTCAGCTGTATGACGCCGCCAGCGCCAAACAGGTGGGTACTCTGGGCGATCGCCAAACCCAAGCCTGGATTTACGGGCTTGCATTCCACCCCAACGACACCGTTCTCGCCAGCGGCAGCTTGGATAAAACCCTGCGTTTCTGGCACTGCGCAACGGGGAAGATGCTGAGGGAAATCTCCCTGGATAGTTCGGCACAGGCGATCGCTTTCAGCCCGGTTCACCAACGGTGGGTAACGGCCCATCGCAATGGTCAGGTGTGTATTTGGGATGCGGAGCAAGGTGGATATCCCCAGAGCGCAACACCGATTATGCAATGGACTGCCAGCGCCAGTGCCCTGTGGAGTTTGGCGATTAGCCCTGATGGCAATTGCGTAATTACTGGTGGCGACAATGGCGACCTGGGGTGCTGGGACACCGCCACAGGAAAATTGCAAAAAACTTTGCCGTCACAGCCGGGACGAATTCGATCCATTGCCATTGATGCCCAGGGGCATATTGCCAGCGTCAGTAGCGATCGCAACATTCAGCTTTGGAAGAGAACTGGCGAGCTGGTGCGCACCTCACGTGGTCATGGTGCCGCTGTGCAAGCTGTGGCATTTCACTGGTCACAGCCGTGGTTGGTAAGCATCGCCTATGACGGCACCGCAAAAGTTTGGCACGTGGAAACGGGGCGGTGCTTGAAAACCTTGCTAAGCACCGGCTCCCAGCGTTTGGACGTGATGGCGCTGGCGGGGAATCGTCTGATGATTGGCAGCAAGGACCAGACCCTGCAATTTTGGGACCTCGCCACCGAACGCTGCGGGCGATCGCTCCAGGGATTTGTCTGCGGCACTAAAGCCCTCGCCTTCGCTAACGGGGGCAAAACCCTGTTCAGCAGCGGCTTAGATCACTACATTTGGCGCTGGGATTTTGAAAACTCGCCGTCACCTCAATCGTTGCAACGCCACCGCAGCAATATTTGGACCCTCGCCATCAACCCCTCGTCAAAACTACTAGCCAGCGGCGACTACAGCGGCACCGCCCGACTTTGGCATATTCACGAACAGCGACCGATCCGCACCTGGACCGCCCACTCGGACATGATTCGGGCGATCGCCTTTGCCCCCACCGAACCCTGGGTTGCCACCGCCAGCGCCGACGCCCGAATCAAAATTTGGGAGACGCATACCGGGCACTGTGTGCAAACCTTGTCAGGTCATGGGGGCATTGTGCAGTCCATTGCCTTTTTGCCATTTTTGCCTGGGGGCGATCGCCTAATCAGCACCTGCAACGATGGCACCCTGCGTTTATGGGACGGGGCAACGGGAGAACTGCTGCACACCTGGACCGCCAGCCCCCACCCCATCCAAACCCTAGCGCTCCATCCCACGGAACCTTATCTGGCCACCGGTGATAACCAAGGCGTCCTAAAGCTGTGGCATCTCGCGTCCGATACTGCTTTAACCTGCGTGGCAACCCAGCAAAAACAGCGCAATTTAATTTGGTGCGTTGCCTTCAGCCCTGATGGTCAGTGGATCGCCAGCGGCAGCCAAGATCAAACCTTGCAGTTGTGGCAGTGGAATCACCAAACAACCACCCTCTCGGCGGCGGCAAGCTTTTTGCACAATACCGCCGTAGGAGCAGTGAAGTTTTATCCCAGTCACTCAAAACGCCCAGGGTCGAAAAAGCTAATTTGCGGCTGCTTCGATGAAACTTTGCATGTTTACGACATCCCAACTCAGCGGCGCGATCGCACCCTCACTATCCCGCGCCCCTACGAAGCCATGACTGTTAACGGTGCTAACGGGCTAACGGCAACTCAGCTAGCAACGCTACGACGCCTTGGCGCAAAAACTTAACCCTAGCTTTGCAGCAGCACCACAATGCCCAGCACCGTAACCATTGCTCCCGCGATCGCCCGTTTACTAAACCGTTCACCGGTGAAATAAAGCACCGGCAAAATAAACAGCGGCGTTGTTGCTAAGCAAGTTTGGGCAATGCCCGCTAAGGTATATTTCAAAGCGGTTTGTTGCAGCCAAATTCCCAAATAGGTGCCCAGGAATGTTGCCAACACCAATCGAAATCCTGCATTTAGTGATAGAAGACTTTTGAAAGAGGGATTTGGAATATCCGTTTGTTTTGGGGATAGCTCCGACGGTTTAGCGGATTTGAACGGCTGGAATATTGTGGCGATCGCCAACGCCAGCGCCGAACCTGCCACTAACCGAACCAACGCACTTTCCAGCGGATCCACATCCCCCGCCACCAGCCTTCCCCGCGCAATTACCGAGCTGCCCGCCTGAGCCAGCGCCGCCACAACACCCCAAAGCACCCCCTGCATCTTGGTGCGCGAGTTGGTAAGGGTGCTCGATGCCGCCGTTTGCTCCGCCAAGGTCCAGGTGATACCGGCGATCGCGATGCCCATCCCCAGCAGTGTCGTCGCCGTTAATTCCTCGTTTAAAAATAGCCACGCCAGCGACGCGGTCACAATGGGAGCCCCCGCCTCCAAAAGTAAAGACAGCCGCGGTCCCAGCCGATTTAGAGATCCAAAGTAAGCCGTATCGCCCACCCCAATTCCCAGCGCCCCACTGAGCGCCAAAAATCCCATATCCGCCGTTTGCAAATTTAGAAATTCTTTTCCCGTTACCAGCGATCGCCCCCCCAAGGTGATCAGCAGCAGGGTCATGGCGATCGCCCCCTTGGCGCAGTTCAACCAAGCGGGGCTGAGATTTTTTCCCAGTGTGCCAAATAGCCGCGTGGCGATCGCCCAGCACAGGGCCGCCGTTAACGCCGCTGCAATCCCAAAACCGCTATCCGTCATCCCCTTTCCTACCCCTTAAGACACCAAGCAACCTTCGAGAGAAGATAGCATTAGTGGGAAAATCAATCGCAAAACACCGCCTCGCGATTCTATGGCTCCAGCGGATTTTAAATCGGGTGAAAAATCTGGCGACACCGAAGCTGTCCAGCAGTTTGACGACGACGCTGGACGCTTAAATCGGCGCGATCGCCTGCGAGCCTGGCTCGATGACCTGGACTCTCCCGTCAGTTGGGCGGTCAACTTGGTGCTGTTGGGGGCGATTTTGGGCACTTCTGCCTCCTTCGTTGCCACCACCTTTGATATTGATCCGGCGATCGCCCAAACCCTGCGCCGCATTGACCGATGGCTATCAATTTTATTCGTAATCGAATACGGAATGCGCTGGTGGTCCGCCCCCAACCGATGGCGCTATCCGTTTCAGCTTTACTCGCTTATTGACCTGGTAGCTGTAGTGCCGATGGTGATGGGGGGCTGGGATATTTTGTATGTGCGCCTGCTGCGATCCTTCCGCATTTTGCTGCTGTTGCGGTTTTTTGACCGTCGCCGCATTTTAAATCGCCTCAGCCTGGCAGATAGTCAAATTCTCGGACGGATTATTCTCACACTGCTGTGTTTATTATTTATCGCCGCTGGACTGATTTATAACGTTGAGCACAGCACCCCCAACAGCGCCATCCATAACTTTTTAGATGCGTTTTACTTCACCGTTGTCACCATGACCACCGTGGGCTTTGGGGATATTACGCCGTTGTCCAATGCCGGTCGATTGGTTACGCTATTAATGATTTTGGCAGGAATTACGTTAATTCCGTGGCAGGTGAGTGAGTTAGTGCGTCAGCTAATTCGCAGCGTTCAGAAAGTGAATCAGAAGTGTTCTGGCTGTGGTTGGGCATTTCATGACCCCGATGCTCAATTTTGTAAACGCTGTGGCGCAGAGCTGGGCTTGATGACGTCTCTGGTGGATTCGGTGCGATCGCCCAGCAGCGGTCAGGAAAATAGAAAGCGAAATGTATAGCGATAATGTGCAGCGAATTGTGCGGCGAATGTAGATGGGTAGTGCTGCGACGTAATGGTGATGATGGTTAGATGGGAATCAGCCATACGTCTCCCCGTGCTCATGACTTGTCCCCGCTGTTAGTCTACGAACACCATGAAGTATGGACGTACTCACTACGGCAAACAACGATACCGCTGTCGAGACTGTGGACAAACTCTTGCTAGAGCGCCTACCCCTAGCGGAAATCGCTCGGGTCACTGGAGTCTCTCCACGGTGGCTCCAGACCTACATGAACCAGAAGCTGGAGAGCGTACCCGAGGATTTATCGGTGTCCCCGAAAAAAAGGGCAAACTGAGGGTGGAGATGGACGAGCTGTGGTCTGTCGTGGGCAGCAAGAAGCAGAAGCAGTAGGTGGGGTTGGCGATGGAGCGTGACACCCACGAGGTGGTGGGATTTGCTCTGGGAGACCGCAGTGGTCATACAGCCAAACAGTGGTGGAAGTCCTTGCCAGGAGTGTATCGCCAATGGGCGGTGTGCCCCACCGATTTCTGGGATGCCTATAGCTGTGTCTTGCCCCGCAGACGCCAGTGCCCTGGGGGTAAAGCACAAGAACAGACGAATCATATTGAGCGATTGAACAACACGTTGCGTCAGAGGATGTCACGGTTGGTTAGACGTGCCTTATCGTTCTCCAAGAAGGTGGAGAACCATGCAGGGGCACTGCGGTATTTCCTGAATCACTACACCTTGTCTTTAGCTCTCTGACCATTACGTCGCACCACTACCAATCGCCGCTGTTCCTCAGCCCACCCCAGAAAAAACTCAGCCATAATGCGACGCCACCAACCTCACTAGCCCCTTTCTAGGATAGCCAGCCCGCCCTATTCCGCCGCCAATGGTCGTCGCACCCACTCGCGAAGCCGCCGCACCACTTGTGAATGGTTGCCCGCGATCGCCCCAGAGAGAAATCAACCGTTGAGCATATCCTGCCAAACATCCAGCTTTAGGTCGTAGTAACCAGCTTGATCATCGGGAAATTCACCATTTTCAATAAGCTTGATCAGACGCGGCAAACTATTAATAAATTCAGGGCTATGATTCGCTGGATGAATGGTCCAAGCATCCATTGAATCTAAATCAGCACGAACGTATTTACTATTACGAAGGCGTTCGCTGGTCATTGGCTCAAAGGAAGCGATCGCCCCTTTCACGGGACCATTTTTACCTCGAATTTTGTTTTCAATCTTTCGTCCCACCCGCTGCAAAAACCTTGTGGGCAAATAGCGAGATGCCAGCGGCGGGTGATACCAGCTTAAAGGGATAGGTGACAGCTCCGCGAAACGCTCTCGACTAACAAAATAAGCTCGCATGCTAAAGAACTTATGAGCCCAAAAGCCCCTGGGATCCACCTCATAGGGATTAGGCTGAAACCCTTTATTTTCAGGATGGGGAGGACCACAGCGAGGGCGCACCGTAGCAATTTCTGGCACCGAATCCTGGAGTTTAATAGCGTCACTAATCCAATCGTTCCCAGGCTTTTGATACAGCATCATATCCGCATCAAAATGTAAGTAATAATCACTTTTTGCCTGCTCAATACAATACAGCGAGGCATACACCGTAGACCCTTTCCAATTGTGAGTATGATCCAGCATTTGTGGCGCTTGCTCAGGACCAAAGTACTTGGTATAAATCTGCTTAATTAGCTTAGGATCATAGTCAATTTTAACGATGCGATCTATCCAGCCATAGTCAATGAGTTTCTGACAAGCTTGATCCAATTCTTCTTGGGATCCAGTGTTGTAGCGCTTCACTTTGTCGCCCGTTAAAGGAGCCGTATCCATCGCCAAAACCCGTTCTACAAAGGGATAGTTACAGGCTCGAATCTGGTGAGGAATAGTTTCGAGCATATATGGAACATCGGTGCGTGCAACGAGGGTCCAAAGGGAAACGGGAGGCTTATTCACGGTGCGGCGGGGTAAGTAACGACTAGGTTGCTATTGGTTGGGATATTGATTGGGAGAGTCCTTAAGGCGTTTGCTCAGTTAGACGCCAGAATCTTTACACAGTGGGAAGTACACGCCCCTTTAAATCAAAAAACATTGGGGCTGTAACCTTAGCCACCATTAGGTTTGAGATTTATTTAAGATTTCACTGGGCAAGCCCTTAGCGTATTTAAAGGCAACGATAAGTATCTCTGTTGTTCAGCATCACTTGTCAGGACTACCCTAACAACACTGCTTTGTCGGGACAAATGACTTAAATAAAGCCAGGCAGAAGGGGCGGTTAGGGGCGATCGCCATATTTCAGATTTTCAACAAATTAGCGGACACCTAGCAATAATTTCAGCCCCATTACGAGGGACAGGTCAATAATTTCGCGGTCATTTGACCCAAAATTTGCCCAAAAGTAGCGCGATCGCCCAATGGGGTGTGACATCTGAAGCAAAATATGGGCTACATTTCAGGCATATTTATAAGCACCGAGCAAGCACTGCTCTAACCGTTGCGAAGTGCCCTTTACCGGCGCTGTCTTTATGACGCTGTTTTAAAAACGCTATTACGTGCCCTCTTATGAGCCCGACCATTGCCCTCGACCAGATTGACCGCATTGTTAACAATCAGCACCACAATCCTTTCGAGGTTCTGGGTCCTCATTTAATTCAGCCCAATGGAACCAGCGCCGACGGGCAAACCCAATGGGCAATTCGTGCCTATCTACCCAGTGCCAATGCTGCGTCGGTGGTTTTCCCTAGCGATCGCCAGGACTATCCCATGACCGCCGTCCACAACGATCACTTTTTCGAGTGCATCGTGGAGCGAGACAATATTGAAAATTATCAGCTCAAGCTTAAAGAGGGCGACCACGAGCGCGTCATCTACGATCCCTACGCCTTCAAGTCCCCCCTGATTACCGACTTCGATATTCATCTATTTGGCGAAGGCAACCACCACCGCATTTACGAAAAGCTCGGGGCCCACGAAGCGGAAATCGATGGCGTCACTGGGGTTTATTTCGCCGTATGGGCTCCCAACGCCCGTAACGTTTCCCTGCTGTGCGACTTTAACCACTGGGATGGGCGCAAACACCAAATGCGCAAAATGGAAGGGGGCGTTTGGGATATTTTCGTGCCTGAAGTCAACGTCGGGGACAGCTATAAATTTGAAATCAAAAACTGGGAAGGACACATTTACGAAAAGTCCGACCCCTATGGCTACCAGCAAGAGGTACGCCCCAAAACCGCCTCCATTGTCACTAACCTGGACGCCTACGAGTGGCAGGACGCGGATTGGCTAGAACAGCGGCGCAATAGCGACACCTTAAAACAGCCCATCTCCGTTTACGAAGTACATCTGGGCTCCTGGCTTCACGCAAACTTTTCCCAGCCTGGTACCCACTACGATGGCACTCCCGCTCCCGCTGTGGAGGTGACTGAGCTTAAGCCTGGCGCTCGGTTTTTAACCTACCGGGAACTGAGCGATCGCCTCATTCCCTACGTCAAAGAGCTGGGCTTTACCCATATTGAGCTGCTGCCCGTGGCCGAACACCCCTTCGACGGCTCCTGGGGCTATCAAGTGACCGGCTACTATGCCGCCACCTCCCGCTACGGCACGCCAGAAGACCTGATGTACTTTATCGACCGGTGCCACCAGGAAAATATCGGTGTAATCGTCGATTGGGTTCCCGGACACTTCCCTAAGGATGGGCACGGGCTTGCAGCCTTCGATGGCACCTGCCTCTACGAACACGAAGACCCCCGCAAAGGGGAGCACAAAGAATGGGGCACCTTGGTGTTTAACTACGGGCGCAACGAAGTGCGTAACTTCCTCGTTTCCAACGCCCTCTTCTGGTTCGATAAGTACCATATCGATGGAATTCGAGTGGATGCCGTCGCCTCCATGCTTTACCTAGACTATTGCCGCAAGGACGGAGAGTGGGTCGCCAACGAATACGGTGGTCGGGAAAATATCGAAGCCGCCGACTTCCTGCGCCAGGTGAACCATCTGCTATTTAGCTACTATCCCGGCACCCTCTCCATCGCGGAGGAGTCCACGTCCTGGCCCATGGTGTCTTGGCCTACCTATGTGGGGGGCTTAGGGTTCAACCTGAAGTGGAATATGGGCTGGATGCACGACATGCTGGACTACTTCAGCATGGATGCCTGGTTCCGCCAGTTCCACCAAAACAACCTCACCTTCAGCATCATGTATGCGTTCAGTGAGAACTTTATGTTGGCGCTGTCCCACGACGAAGTGGTCCACGGCAAGAGCAATATGCTGGGCAAGGTGCCCGGCGACGAGTGGCAGAAGTTTGCCAACCTGCGCTGTCTGTATGCCTATATGTTTACTCATCCCGGTAAGAAAACCCTGTTTATGAGCATGGAGTTTGGGCAGTGGGATGAGTGGAATGTTTGGACTGACTTATCCTGGGATTTGCTGCAGTACGATACCCACATCAACCTTAAAACTTTTATCACTGGGCTAAACGAGCTGTACCGCGCTGAGCCCTGCTTATATCGCCAGGACTTTTCCCACGACGGTTTTGAGTGGATTGATTGCAGCGACAGTCAGCACAGCGTTGTTTCCTTTATTCGCTGGGATGAAAATTACGAAGACTTTGTGGTGGTGGTGTGCAACTTTACGCCCCAACCCCACGGTCACTATCGCGTTGGTGTTCCCCAGGCAGGATATTACGCGGAGATTTTCAATAGCGATTCCCAAAAGTACGGCGGCAGCAATATGGGCAACTTAGGGGGCAAGTATTCCGACGAGTGGTGGTTCCACAATCGCCCTTATTCTGTCGATTTATGCCTGCCACCGCTGGGGGTTCTGGTGCTGAAACTGGATAAAACTAAAACCAAAACCTCTCCGAAAACGGGGCGGGCGGCGATCGCCCCAGCAGCGGCTATTCCCATCGAAAAAATTGAGGATTAGCAGCATCAAGGATTAGCAGCCCCGTATCAATCAGTATTGAGCGAATCAAAGATTTCATTAGTGCCATTGAGATCGCGATCAATCGTTTTCAAAATGGCTTTGAAATCTTCCTGAATATTGAGGTACTCCTGCAAATTTAAAAAGTCGTCGTAGGTTAGGGCGGCGATCGCCTCTATGGATTGAAAAGCTGGCTCCACAGGCTCACGGCTTTTAAACCAGGCGATCGTTTGGCTGTGGCGAGGCATGGTAGCAAAACTTAGCTGGGGAAAGAAGTCGCGCAGCGCAAAAACCAGCTTATAGTTATCCCCCATCCACGCCCTACGCACATCCCCAGTTTCCTGGCGTGCCGCCATGTAATCGTCATGGTCAGGAAGAGCAGCGGCCCGGCTGATGGGAAACGTATTATTCAGAATAAATATGGTTCGCCCGTGGCTGTATTCAAGACCTTGACGAAAGCCATGCAAAATACGATTAAATTGATAAAACTCCCCCACACCAATTAAGTCAAAGGAAAGATCTAAACTGGAGTGCTCTCGAAAGAAGTCATCACTTACCATTGCGTAGTGAATAGTTTTGCTGGCTGAGCTCTGCTTTTTTTTCTTCGATTGATAGTGAGGTGAAACGCCAATTCTTTGATCGAAGCCCTTTGCCTTTAAACAGTTTTTTAGATCAAAATTACCCAGCTGTAGGTATCTCTTTCCCGCATTTATCTGTCTCAAGAATTCAGTTCTTCCCAGGGCACTCCTGGATGCCACGGAAAATGGAACCCTCAGGATTTTTCCTGATTTTCTATCACTATCCTCTACAGGTCTTGGAGTCCAATCAATAGAAAATGGCGTTTTGAAGCGATCGCAAGGGGTAAGTTTATTGCGAAGGTAGTTCTTAACGTTGGTTTCATGGATAACCTCCAACCAAAGGGGATTTCCCTCAATTTCCCTATATCCAGGCTGCTTACGAATTTGCGGATGTCGCAGTGAAAACACTGTTTTTAAATCTTCTTCTGCAATAGGTCTTTTATCCGTAAGCGGAGACACCATGGAACAAAAATGGTTTGCTGGCACCGTTGTTTCATAAAGATAGTCGCCAACCGTAAAGTATCCCGAGCTGAAATCCAGTAGCAGAGGAGTGGCTTCCAGATTTAATTCTTTTTCCTGGGTAATGTATTCCCGAGCTTTCTGCTTAACCTGCCCGATAAAATCTTGGCAAATTGAATCATCATTATCTAAGCGGGTAGTTACCAAGAACTCTGTCGGCTTAAGCTTTGAGAGTTCTTTTACTAAGATTCCGGAAAAATCCTCTCCTATAAATAGTTTGAGGCGGGGCGATCGCCGTTGAAGTTCCGCAACTCGCTCCATAAACACATCAGGAGTTTTGGGGTGGAATAAAATCGCCCAATAAAAATCGTTATCCACTTGTCCCGCAACGGCAGGAAAGCAAAATTTCTCGAACAACTTAAATCGATAGTCAAGCCAATCGTGCTCTAGAATCGGCGCATTTTCAGTGAACGTTCTCATTACGTTGAATTGCGTAAGAAGAAAGTGAGTGAAACTATGGTCCATATTTTTGCCGACCTACAAGAGCATCATTTTCTGAATTATTCAGTTAACTTCCTAGTTCAATCGTCAAACTCTTAATCAGTATTTAGCGCATTAAAAATATCATTATTGCCATTGAGGTCATGGTCAATCTTTTTCAGGATAGACTTGAAATCTTCCTCGATATTGAGGTAATTTTGCAGACCCAGGAAATCGTCATAGGTTAGGGCGGCGATCGCCTCCATCGAGTCAAAGGCCGGCTTAACAGATTCACGATCTTTGAACCAGGCGATTGTCTGACTGAACTGCGACATGGTCACGTAATTCAACTGTGGAAAAAAGTCATGCAGTGCGAACACGAGCTTATAGTTGTCGCCCATCCATGAGATACGAGAATCTCTCGTTTCCTTCAGCGCGTTCTTATGCTCTTCATAGTCAGGTATCGATGCAGCCTTGCTGATGGGAAAGGTGTTCTCAAAAACAAATATTGTCGACAAACTACTCCTTACAAGCGCTTTATCAAACAACTTAAAAAACTCATCAAAGTCTCGCGACTCGCCCAGCCGAACCACGCCAAAGGAGTCGTATTGTGCAGCGCATTCTTCAAAAAATTCATGTCCTGTTATGGGGTGGAATACCTTCTTGGATTTCTCGTCTGGCTTTTTCGAAACATGGCAAGGCGAAACAAGCACTTTACGGTTAAACCTTTTTGCGCCGATGCCACTCTTCCATCCAAAATCACCAATTTCCAGGTAAGACCTGGCAGAGTTGATCTGTCGTAGATAACTAATTCTGCCCGCTGAATTCGCTATCTTTACAGAGAATGGTAGGTCTAATACATTCCTGGCTTTTCGTTGCTCCTCTGGAATGGTGGACGGTGACCAATCAATAGAAAATGAAGACTCAAAGCGGCTGCAAGGTGTAAATTTTCCGCGTAGGCAATTTCGAGAGTTGCCCTCGTGAATAACCTCAATCCAAGCTGGATAATCATAAATTTCCTTATATCCAGGCTGGTCTACAATTAAAGTATGGTTCATCAAGAAAACAGTTTGCACCTCTTGCTTTCCCGATTTTTCTTCCTGGGTTAACGGGTATGCTAAGGAACAAAAATGGTTTGCAAAGCTGTTTATCTGATAAAGATAGTCTCCAGCCACATAATATCCTTTAGAAAAATCAAGAAAGAGAGGGTTTTCCCTAGATATAGAGTGATTTTCGGATGAAAGATTTTGATGTGTTTGCCTCTGTATCTCTGAAACAAAGTCTTGGCAAATTGAATCATCATTATCCAAGCGAGTTGTTATCAATGCATTCAACTCATTGGATGAGCCAAGGTCTAAGATTCTCTCTTTAATCAACCCTTTAAACGTTTTTCCAACAAGCACTTTCAAGTGAGGGGCACTTTTACAGAGCCTGTCTAAACGCTGCATAAAGATATCCGGCGTTTGAGGATGAAATAGGATAATCCAATAAAAATCATTGTTAGTTTGACCTGCTACTGAGGGGAAGCAAAATCTCTCAAACAGTTCGAATCTTCTATTAAGCCAGTCATGATCTAGGATCGGCTTGTTTGCAGTGAAAGGTCTCACCACATTGAAGCGAGTCAATAAGAAATGAACACATGTTTTGTGCATGTTTAAGTTGCTCTTTCTAGTCGTGGGCTAATGATCAAAAATCAGATCGATAGCAGCCACTTTGGTTATTGATTGAGAGTTAAAAGTACTTGGCAAAATTTATGCCTGTGCCAACTTATGCCCCAAGACGTAGTACTGCGCCCCCAATGGTAGCCAGGTTAAGTATGGCTCTAGGATTCGCAATCCTGCCAAGGGCTTGGGGAAAAAGATCCGGTAGCGCAGTTGAAAGCGATTAAAGCCGGCGCGACGGAAGCGATCGCCCAAACTAGGACCGGTAATTAGCACCGCGTTTTCATCAAAAGGGCAGGTGTTGACGGCTTTCACGGTTAGGGGATTCCAGGGGTTGTGCTCAAAGATAAATAAGCAACCGCCGGGTTTTAGGACGCGCCATAGTTCCTGCAATAGCCGATGGTGCAGCTCGGCGGGGATATGGTGGAAAACGCAGGCAGCGAAGGCAATATCAAGGCTTTGGTCAGGAAACGGGATGGTTTCACCGTCAAAGTTTAGGTAGTTTGCTTGACCGGGGAAGCGCTCCTGGGCGATCGCCAAACTTTTGCGGGATACATCCAAACAGGTGAGGTCAGAGTGGGGGAAATGCTGGCGGAAAAAGGGCACGGAGTTACCGGTGCCGCCCCCAAAATCGAGAATCGATGGAGATGGATTGCCTTGGGGATGGCGCTGCGCCCAAACTTTGGCCACGTCGGCAACTTTATAGGCAGCGAAATATTCTGGTCCCTCTCCAGAGGCGCGAATATTTTGGGCATGGGTTGCCCGGTATTCATCAGCAAATTGATCAAATTCTGCTTCGTACATTGCACTGAGTCGCTGCCTGGACGTTACGTCACACACTATCCTGCCAGGGAAAAACTGACTTGAACGGTTGTTCCCTCGCCAGGGTTGCTTTTGATATTCAACTGGGCATCATACAGTTCCACCAGTTGCTGCACCAGGCTAAGCCCCAAGCCAGTGCCCTGCTGTTCGCGATCGCGCCGTTCGAACTGTTGATAAGCACCAATGCGCGCCATCTGATCCGTTGCCATGCCTTCTCCGTGGTCCGTCACGGTTAGGCAATAGCAATTCCCTTTAACTTGCCCTGAAACTGATACGGCGCTATCGGGTGGGGAAAACTTGAGGGCATTATCCACCAGCTCCACCACAATTTTTTGTAGCCCTGTCTCTGCAATTCTGATCGTTGCATCAGCCAGCTTGAATTCCAGATCTGCCCCTCGCGCCTCACCGTTGTGCTGGCGTAGATGGTCCTGAACCGCTTTGTTTATCGTGGTTGCCGGTTGGTCCAAGGTGAGCGATCGCAACATTGCCAGCTTTTGCTCATCCTGGGCCAAAGCGGTTAACTCAGTGCGCAGTAGGAAATTTTGCACCAGTCGATAAAGCCGCCGCCCCGACGTATTAATGTCCTGCATAAACTCTTGGATTTCATCCTTGTCCAAGTCATCCAAATCATCGAGCACATACTGGGACGACGCAATAATTCCGTTCAGGGGCGTATGCAGTTCATGGGGCAAGGTCAGGGTCATTGCCTGACGCAGTTCCTCCAGTTGGGCACGGGAGGCTTCCGCAAAGGTTTCCCGTCGCTGTAGTCGAGAGGCGATCGCATCCAACAATTCTTGGCGGGTAAAAGGCTTGGTGACATAATCGTCCGCCCCCAAATTCATCCCTTCGCGCAGGTTGTCTTTGGTAGCTTTTGCGGTGAGAAAGATAAACGGAGTGGTGGCCGTTACCTCCTGTTTACGCAGAGTTTCCAACACTCCCAGTCCGTCCACCTTAGGCATCATCACGTCGCACAAAATCAAATCCGGGTTAATCTGCGTCGCCAGCTCAATGCCCGCAGCCCCATTTTCCGCCCCTGCCACCTCGAACCCTTCCGCGTCGAGAATATCGATTAGAATTTCCCGCACATCCAGCTCATCTTCAATTACCAAAATTTTCCGTGCCGTCATTCGTGTCGCCATAGATTTGGAGTGTTGCCTGTGAGTGATGTCGCTACGCCCGTGAAGTGATTACTGTTAACCCTCGTCACAGGTGGGAGATGATTCACTTTTCCCCAGCCCTAATTCCGTGGGTAGGGTCACTGTAAATTTTGTTCCTTCGCCCACCTGGCTATCCACCTCAATGGTGCCGCGGTGAAGGGTAACGGATCGCTTCACGATGGTTAGCCCCAGCCCTGTTCCTGGCAAAGTGCCCACATTACTGGCGCGATGGAACGATTCAAATAGGCGATCGCAGTCCTCCGGCGGAATACCAATACCCGAGTCCTGCACCCGAAAGATTGCCTCGCGATCGCCATAGACCACCTCAAATTTAACCGGCGTTCCTTCCGGCGAATATTTAATAGCGTTAGACAATAGGTTCACCAAAATATGACGCAGCAAAGAAATATCCAAAGCGACGCAGGTGCTGGTGTCAAAATCCTGGGCGCGACATCGCAGTTCAAGGCGTTGCCCTGATTGCACCGTTAGCTGCAACTCATCTACCAAGTCCTGACAAAAGTGGGGCAAATGCACCGGCGTCAACGAGAGCTCCAGCGGACCCGAACTATCTCTTTCCAGGGTTAACACTTCGTCCAGCAGCCCGGTCATGTAGCTGACGGCGCTTTGAATTCGGTTAAAGGTACGCTGGCGTTTGTCCGGCGCCCAGCGATCGCCATAATGTTCCAGCGCTTCAGTGGACGCCAAAATCGTGGTCAACGGCGTGCGAAATTCGTGGGACGCGGTGGATAAGAACTGTGACTTCAGGTGATTGAGCTCCCGTTCCGTCTCCAGCGCCCGCAACGCTTCCGACTCCGCCTGTTTACGCAGGGAAATATCGGTCATGGTGCCCTCGAAGGCAATAATTTCCCCCTGGCGATTGCGCACCGCCCGAGTATTTTCCTCCACCCACGCCGTTGAGCCATCCGCCCGCCGCACCTGGGATTCAAAGGCAACCACCTGATCTTGCTGGGCAATAAGCTCCAAAAATTGCGATCGGCGCTGGGGATCCGTATAAACCTGAGTGCCAATATCCTGAACCTTCGCCATCAGCTCCTCTGGACTGCCATATCCATGAATCCTCGCCATTGCCGGATTAACACTGAGATATTGCCCCTTCGGCGATGAGCGAAAAATTCCATCCAGCGCGTTTTCCACCAGGCTTTGGGCCCGAGACTCCGCCTCACTTAGCTGGCGATAGGTTTGGGTTAGCGCTGACTGGGTATTGAACTGGTTGCGCTGTAGCCGTTCATAAAGAAATACCGACAGGTTACAAATGGCGCAAATCCAAAACACGTCCAGCACAAAGCCTCCCCGAGACTGGGTTGGGGCCACCCGCAGACTTTCATTTAAAAATTCATGGATGCCCCAGTCATGCAAAATCGTCAGGGTCTGCACAAAGGCATGGCGCGGCCAACACACCGGTATTAGCGTCGCCTGGAAGAAAAACGCAAATACCCAACCGTACACATCCGTCAGCGTTCCCCAGGTTCTGCCGCCCCCTAAATACACCATCACTGTCTGAGGAATCACCTGTAGGGACAGGCTCCAACCCACAAAGCTCCAGGTGGGATGTCGTCGTCCCAGAGGCGTTTTCAGTAGCCAATACACGCCCATATTGGTGAGCACCATCGCCCCATAGCTCATCAGGTTAGCGGTGGAAAGGGGTTGTTTATAGATCAGGCTGCGCCCAATTTCTAACCAGGTAAAACTAAAGGCAATAAAAACCGTCACGTAGGTGGCTAGCTTTAGGCGGGCCAAGGTAAACCGTCGTTGCCAACGGGAATAGGACTGATTCGCAGATGCAACCCAGCCTTGACCGACACTGCCAGGCTCCGGGCGATCGCCGGAAGCAGTATCACGCTCACTGTCTAGCCCGTTAAAAATGCGCGCCCATTTCCGCACCACGGGAGTACGTTTAAACCGTCGGTACAGGGGAGAGAGGATAGCCATAGGCTGCTGTTGGCCGAGGAACCAAGGACGTTGAGAGAGTACTCAAGAGAAAGCATTTAAAAGGGTGTCCATAGGTTTTGGCTGTCACACTAAGGAGTTAAAGTTCCACCTCCAGTATTCGTGATCCCTTACCCGTGCCCCCTGATCTACGATCTCTGAGGTCCCAACAACCAATAGGTTCGGGTAAAGCCTTTGCCTTTTAAATCGATCTCTCCCCTTAATTTTAGAAGGAAGCGATCGCTCAACTTTTCATACACCGCCTCAGAGACCTGAATGGTGTCGGGATCACTGGAGGTTTCCAGGCGGCTTGCCAAATTAACCGTGTCTCCCCACAGGTCATAGGCAAATTTCTTTACGCCAATCACCCCGGCGACCACGTTGCCGCAATGAATACCAATACGCAGCTGAAAGGCACGACCGTCGGGGCGGGTATGGCGTTGAATCACATCCTGCATTGCCAGGGCAAGGTGCGCCATGGCTTGAACCTGGTCCGCCTTTGGGGTGGGCAATCCACCGACCACCATATATTCGTCGCCGATAGTTTTAATTTTTTCCAGCCCATAGATTTCCGTTAGCCGGTCAAAGTCGGAAATAATTTGATTTAGTAGGGAAACTAGCTGTTGGGGAGGGACGGTGGCGGCAAATTCGGTGAATTGGACGATATCGGCAAATAGCACCGTGACTTGATCGAAGGTTTCGGCGATGGTTTGGTTGGGGCGTTGTTTAAGCTGTTCGGCGATCGCCTGGGGCAAAATATTCAGTAATAAGTACTCGCTTTGGCGCTGCTGTTCCTGTAGTTCCTGGGTGCGTTGGATAACTCGCTGTTCCAGGTCTTCACTAAGGGATTTGTAGCGCTGTTCGCTGCGTCGCAGGGAATTTGTTACCCGATCCCGCTCTGAAACTGCCGCGGCCATAAATAAAGCGGTGATAACGATTACGCCCAAAAAGGCCTGGAGCAACAAAATAGTTTGGGGTTTATCGACGGCTTTAACGGCGAAAGGTCCTAGTCCCTGGGATGTGCCGGCGATCGCAATAACGGACACCAACAGGGCCGAAAGCACCGTTTCTTTGGGACCGAGCCTCAAGGAAGCCCACAGAATCAACGGCAGCGGGATGTACTCCAGAGGATAGTAGGCGATCGCGGGCGAGGGGCGGCTCACAAAGACAAACAGGCTTGCTCCCAGTAAACACAGCACCCAAATCCCCCGCGTCCAAGTTTCCCGCGTCCAGTTTTGACGGGATCGTCCCCTGGACAGGGTGGCAACCATTGCCGTGGGTGCTAGCGACACTGCGTCATTAGCAGAATGGCGTTGGGGAATGAACTGGAAAAGAGACTGCCAGGAAAGCTTTCTTAGCTTGGGTGATCGCAACCAGCGGGACCAGCGCCGCCAAATATTGCCCATATCTCCCAACAGCAACACCGTTGGCGCAAAGACAATAACCCCCACCGTGTCCCCTAGCCACCAGGACCAGCGCACGGAGGCAACCTGCTCCCAGGGAATTTTGCCCTCCCAAAACAGGGCGATCGCCCCCACGGTGCAGCTAATTTGGGTAGCCATCAGCGCCCCAAAAAATAGCACCTTAAACACGTCAGAAATAAGGTGCAGCTTGGGGTTAACCCGAAACCGCTTAAACAGCCAAAATGCCACTAATCCCTGTAGGGTAGCTCCGGCAACCCCCAGCACCGACAGCAGCGGCAGCGTTTCGTCACTGTTCAGCAGGTCAAATAGAAAAATTCCTAAGCTAATTCCCGGCCAAATACGCCATCCCCACAGCAACATTAGTCCCTGGGCAATGCCAGCGCTCGGCCATACCGAGGCACCAATGGTGTAGACCCCCGGAACGGACACAGCAATATAGGCGGTAATGCCGTAGACCATGGCCAGGATCGCCGTGTGTTGGAGATATATCCGGTCAGAGGGTCGCCACAGCGATCCCTCTGCCACTGATCTCAATACCGACCGACGGCGAGGGTCGAGCCCCGTTGAATCCCTGTTATCGCTGTTTCTACCGGGCATTCGTCTTCGAGCACAAGGGGAGGCAAAAGGGGAAGCAAAAAACGCAAAGCTAACTTAGCCAGAGACCGGACAAACACTAGCGGAATACCGGTCCATGACTAACTAACAGTCACACCTTAATCCCTATTGACTCCAGATGTAGCCGATATGACCTTCTCCGGGGTTTTACTGTGTGAATTCAGCGATCGCCGCCCCGCCCCAGCAAAGTTTAATACCCGCCCCAGTCACAAGGCTTTTAAGGTTTAGGCAGGATTGGGAAAGAACTCAGCCCTCAAGATCCCACAAAGCTGGGCGTAACGCTCACCCGCACCACCTGATCGCCCGCCGGTAGACGCCCCAGGCGATTCCCTGGATTGTCCGGGCGCTGCAAAGGAATTTCACTGCCCATTATCCGCAAACTACGACTTTGCTCACTGCCCAAAGTGACCACGCTGTCCCCCGTAACCGCGGCCAACGTTGCCAAGGAATCGCCTTTAGTGGCAAAGGTAATCCCCACGCTACCCAGCCGCCCAGGCACCACAAACCGTAAATGCTGCACTGGTAGCCGCTTGCCGTAACCTCGGGCACTTACCAGCAAGAGCTCCTGCGGGGGCGCAATCCCGATACAGCCCACTAATTGCTCCTGCCGTCCCAGTTTGACCCCCACAAGCCCCTGGGAGTTCCGGTTGGCAAAGGGGAAACTGGTGTCGTTTAAAGCCAAAGGAATAATCCGTCCCGAAGAGGTAGCGATAATAATGCGATCGCCCGGCTTGGCTAACGTAGCCGCCATAACTTCATCTTTGGCTTTCAGCTTCAGCGCCGTTAAACCCCGGTTAGTTAACTCAGTGAAATCCTCTAGGGGCAGCCGCTTAATGCGACCCTGCTGGGTGAGCAACACCAACGAACACTCAGGCGTTTCCAGCCAGTCTTGCTCCAGCAAAAACGTTTGAATAATTTCTCGATTCAACTGCTCCACCACATCCCCATCGCCCCGATCTAGGGCGTTGGCCCGCACCGCTGGCGGCAGCAAGGTAATGAGCGGCGTCCCTTTGGGGGTTTGCCGGGTCACCTTCGGCAGCTCGTCCACCCCCAGGTTGTAAGCCTTCCCCAGTCGGGTAATGGCCAGCAATTTGCGATCGCCCTCCGTTTCCCCCTGCAAAATAGGTAAATCATCATGCTCATCCCAGGCAGGCTTACCCGCCGCCGCCCCAGTGATCTCCTGCTGTTGACGCTGGTAGGCCTTCACCGTTAGGCGCCGCGCAAAGCCCCGTTCCGTCAGCTGAATTGCCGTAGGACCCGTTTCTGGCGTTTCCGCCTGCACCACCGCCACTTCCGCCTGGGTGGTGGCCTCCGCTTCGGAAATAATCTGGGTGCGACGGGGGGACTTAAACCGCCGCTTCAAGGCCCGCAGTTCCTTTTTCATGGATTTCAGCAGCTCATGGCGGTTCCCTAGCAAACTATCCAACGTGGCCGCCCGGTCCCGCAGCTCCTGCTGCTCCGTTTGCAGCTTCTGCTTCTCCATGCCCGTCAGCCGCCGCAACGGCATCCCCAACACGTCCCGTGCCTGCCGCTGACTCAGTTCCAGAATTTCAATTAGCTGGGCTTCGGCGCTGCCCCCGTCGGGGGAATTGCGCAAAATTTCAATAGTTTCGTCCAGGTTATCCAAGGCAATTAACAGCCCGTCTAAGATTTCCAGGCGATCGCTCACCCGATCCCGTTCGTAGCGATACTGGCGCTGGAGGGTTTCCTCACGAAATGTCAGAAATTCCTGAAGTGCCTCCCGAAGGCTTAGCTGCCGGGGCTGCCCGTTCACCAGCGCCAACAAAATGGTGCCAAAAGTGCTTTGCAGTTCCGTTTGTTTGTAAAGCTTCGCCAGAACCTCGTTGGGATCGGTCTCGCGCTTTAGCTCAATAACCACCCGCACCCCGTCGCGATCGCTCTCGTCCCGCAGGTCGCTAATGCCGTCAATTTTGCCGTGGTTGACCCGAGTGGCCACCTTCTCCAGCCACCCCGCCTTATTTACCTGGTAAGGCAGCTCTGTAATGATGATTGCCTGCCGCTTACGCCGCCCCCGACTGCCAGGAATTTCCTCCACATGGCTCACCCCGCGCATAATCACGCTGCCCCGTCCCTTGCGGTAAGCGTCCTCAATGCCCTGGTTGCCGATAATATGCGCCCCGGTGGGGAAATCCGGCCCCGGCACCAGCTTCATCAGCGCCTCGTCGGTCAAATTGGGGCGATCGATCATGGCAATCAACCCATCCACAATCTCTTCCAAATTGTGGGGAGGAATATTGGTGGCCATGCCCACCGCAATTCCCGAGCAGCCATTTAGCAACAAAAACGGCAGCTGGGACGGCAGCACCGACGGCTCCTGCTGGGAGCTATCAAAGTTATCCACAAAATCAACGGTGGCTTCCCCAATTTGCTCCAGCACCGCCTCGTGGGCAATGGGAGCCAGCCGCGTTTCCGTATACCGCATCGCCGCCGCTGGGTCGTTGTCGATGGACCCAAAATTCCCGTGTCCCTGCAACAGGGGATAACGGCTAGCAAAATCCTGCACCATCCGCACCAGGGCGTCATACACCGCCTTGTCTCCGTGGGGATGGTATTTACCCAGCACATCCCCCACCACGCGGGCACATTTCCGGTAGGGGCGGTCCGGCGTTAATCCCAGCTCGTGCATGGCATACAAAATTCGCCGGTGCACCGGTTTTAGTCCGTCGCGCACATCCGGCAACGCCCGACCCACAATCGTACTCATGGCGTATTCCAAGTACGACTGCTGCATCTCCGAATGGAGGGAGGTGGGAATCACCTGACCGGCGTCCATAAGGTTGAGTTGTTCGGGCATGGGCTCGGGGGAGGATTTTGAGGTTGCAATTACGGGGGGATGAGGCATAGCATAACAAGTAGTTAGCCTCGCGTTTGTCGCTTTGCCTAGATGAAAACCGTTCTAATTGTCGAAGATGACCTGATCAATGCGCGGGTCTTCTCGAAGATATTGACCAAGCGTGGTGGTTTAAATGTTAAGCACACCGAAGATGTGGAAGAAGTTGTAAACATTGCCCGCGCTGGCGAGGCGGATGCGATCCTGATGGACGTTTCCCTAGCCAACAGCACCTACCAGGGGGAGTCGGTGGATGGGATCAAAATTACCCAGATGCTGAAAGCAGATGAGAAGACTGCCAGTTTGCCCATCATTTTGGTGACTGCCCACGCGATGGAGGGCGATCGCGAAAATTTCCTGGAGCAAAGTGGCGCCGACGACTACATTTCCAAGCCCGTGGTAGACCATCAGGGCTTCGTAGATAAAATCTTAGGCTTGTTACCCCAGTAGCGGGAGTGGGCAGTTTTCTGCCTTCCGTTAGCTTCGAGCCCCTGCTTCGCCCATAGGAAAAGCCGCCCGCATCTTTTTTGACGCGGGCGGCTTCCGTGTGTTTTTAGAACTGCCCTATTTCGCTTAAGAAGGCTTTATCCCATACCCCCAGGGTGAGAAAAGCTAAGGGTAATTCGAAAGGTTTGGGTCGCTTGGGGCTCCAAAATAGTCAGATTTTTTTTGGTATTCATGGCATTGCGCCCCGCTGACCAAGGCTCTAGGCAATAGTAGTCTTTGCCTTTAATGGTCCAGAAAACCAATGTGCTGTAGGCATCGTCAAAGTCGGTTTTGATGCGCGATCGCGTCCCCACATCGTCAATTACCGCGTCGGTGCGCTGCAGCTGATCGAAGGCAATATCAATTTCATCCTGCCCATAGTCCAAGGTGCCATCGAAGGGATAGTGCTCCGAAGCCCCCTTTTTCGTGTAAGCCGCAGAGGGAATATCCAGCTTAAGGTCGTTTTTCTCCCTCACCGCAAAATAAGTATGTAACCCGGTGGAAAAGGGCATAGGCTCATCAGACCGGTTGTGGTACTGCTGCTCAATGTGCAGCGATCGCCCCAGCAGCCGGTAAGTGAACTCCACGTCAAAATCAAAGGGGTACACTTTGCGGGTGGTTTCATTGCTAGCCAGCTTAAGGGTTATGGCAGCGCCATTATCGGTGGACTGATCCCCCACATCCCACGCCATATCCCGGGCAAATCCATGCTGCTTCAAGGGATAGGTTTTACCGTTCCACTGGTACTGATCGTCTTCCACGTTGCCGCAAATGGGAAACAGGATAGGAATGCCGCCACGGATACTTTTGCTGGGGTCGGCAAAGCGATCGCTATCCAAATACAACAGCGGGCGATCGCCCACCCGCCATCGGGTTACAATCCCCCCCCGTTCCGGCACCACCACCGCCCGGGCGCCACTGGTATCGTCCTCAAGGGCATAGGCTCCATGGTTCCCTTCACGGGTGGAGCTGATGGAAAAAGCCATTAGCGAGCCTTCAGTAGGTGAATATCAGAAAATTGGCCGGTTATTGCCGTTATTGACAGTAGGCGGGAGCACCAATGCTGCTTTACCAAAAACTGGCTTCAGCACGCTGGACGGCACCTTCAATAAAAGGCAGCAAGGGGGGACGCCCCTCATTAACCAGCGGGCGCAGGCGATCGCCTCCGGATTTGGCGGAGCCAGCGCGATTAAACACCGACGAATCGCTAGATTTACTGCGGTCATTGTCAGCGATCGCGAAAGACGGTTCCTGGGGCACCTCAAAAGGTAGGGACGGCGCCCGATTTTTCTGGGTTCGACCGCCGTTTTGTTGTTGATCCGCACTTGGCTCCCCTTGCTCAGCAACAACCTCTGGGGTGCTGGGGCGATCGCCTGCAGTGAACTGCCCCGTGCTAAACAGCGGCTCAATATCCACCTTTCTCCAATCGCTGCTGCCACCCAGGGCTTCATCCGCTTCAATTTCAGCGGCGATGGCAATGGACTGCTGCCGCTCTAGCTGCGCCTTTGCCTTTGCCAAAGTTTGTCCCAACTGCCGCTGGGTTTCCGAAGCCAACTGACTAGCAATGGGCGGAGACGCTGGGACAGGGGAGCTCTGCTCAACATCAGCGCTATTGGCCTCGCTCTGTCGAATCGCCGCCAATTGCCCCGCCAGGTCAACTTGAGACTTGCTTAGATGGTTACGCGCTTGGTCAAATCCCCGTGCAGCCTGGGAGGTGGGAGCGCCCGCTTTTAAAGTCAGCGCCGCTTCCAAAGGCTCAGCGTGCGTTTCTGCAGCGATTTTCCCTGTCGTCCCTCCCTCAGTGGTCAGAGCATCACTGGTTTTGGACACTGTCCTGGACACTGTCCTGGACACCCTGGTCTCGGGCTCCCTGGTCTCGAGCTTCGCCTGATCCGAGGTCTTTTCTGTAGCCTCTTGCCCCTGAGGGACATTGCCCTTGGGAGGGTCAACGGGGACTTTTTCTGGGGCGATCGCCACCGCTTCACTGCCCTGCTTATCCGCTTTAGGCACCTTAAGAGTGGTGCCCGACAGCAAGGGCTCGGCAAAGTTGCGGGAGATATGCTTCAGGTGATTAAAAATCGACTCGCCGCGATCGCCAGGCAAAATTTCCGGTTGATAATCCTGCACCACCAGCGGCAAGAAATCCAACTTCATTTCATCACCGGTCAAAGACACCTGTAGGGCCGCCGTTACGTAATTGCGCCGAGAATTACCGCCAAAAATAAAATTGCCCAGGGAATAAACGATCGCCTTGCCCTTGTACACTTCCGCTCCCTGGAGCACGTGGGGATGGTGTCCCACAATTAAATCCGCGCCATGGTCAATGGTGAACTGGGCAAGGTTACGCTGGTAACCCGCCGGATAGTGGGCATTCTCTTCACCCCAGTGGTAGTTCACCACAATCCAATCCACCTGATCCCGCACCGCTTCCATATCTGCCTTAATGGCATCAAAGTCCCGGGGATTAGTGCCCGGTGCGCCGTCCGTTGCCGCATGCCAATAGGCGTTGTAGTAGCCAAAATAGGCAATGCGCTTACCCTTGACGTCCACGATTTTGGGTCGTCGCGCCTCTTTCAAATCGCGCCCGGCCCCCACCGCGTAAATCCCCGCTTTTTCCAGATGCTCCATCGTTTCCGACAGCCCCTTGCCCTGGTAATCCATGGCGTGATTATTGCCCAAGGTGACAATATCCACGCCGCCGCTGGTGAGCACTTCTACCGACTCGGGCTTAGCTTTGAAGTTAAAGCTTTTGCCGGGGCGGCGAGTATTAGCGGTGGTCAAGGGATTTTCCAAATTCACCATGGACACGTCCGCCTGGGCATACTCAGGCATTTTGGCGAAGGTTTTGCCGTAGTCGCCGCGCACCTTGGTCTCAAAGAAGTTGGACAGGGTGACATCGCCACCGAAAAGCAGCGTTACCGTTTCGTCCGAAGGAGTAACCGCTGGATGGGAGGTGGCGGGCACCACTTCCAGCGCCGTCGACACCACAGGTGATCGCCGTTCCTGAGCCTGGGCAAAGTTATTTTGTAGGGGCAGCGCGGCGGGACGGAAGGAAATTACCTGCTCCGTTTGCTCCCGCGTTGTTGTGCCAGAGCCGGTTACCGTACGAGTGCGATCGCTAGACTCGGTCAGGTTGGGCAGTTGTTGGGCCAGCCACAGCGCTAAGACAAAGGGCACAATCGCCGCGCCCCCCAAAAGAAGCGATCGCGTAATGCGGTCCCAAACGGGATCCCGCAGTGCTCCAATTCCCGTAAAGCCCTGGCTAAGTTGAGCCATTGGCGATCGACTGGCGGGTGTGGCTAGGCGAATGGTTTGCTCCCAAGCCAAGGACTCTTGACCCACCTCACAAATGCCCAGGCGCACGCCACGAATATTCGGTGCATTTAACGCCCACAACCGCTTACACACCGCCTGGGTGATACTTTGGCGAAACTCTGTCATTTCTGACGCCATTCGCGGCACCATGGCGCAGTCAACGGTGACCGCCACCATGCGTCCGCCCATTTGTCCCACTCGCACCTGCCAGCCCCGCTCCAGGGCTAGGGGCTCCAAACACTGGGCAATGTCATTGAGGGAAACGCGCTTTCTCCCCGCAGACTTGCCAAGGGGGGATTGAACCTCAGGCGATCGCCCCCCTTCTTCCTCGGCAAAGGATCGCCTATCGGTAAATTGACCCACAGCCTGCCCCGCCGCCGAGGTCATTTGGCGCCAGCGCCGTTCAATGCCATCTACAAATTCAGCCATGCGCCGGGAGGTGCGGCGCTCGTTTTTGACCGTTGCCCAGCGGCGATAGTAGCGATTCGCCTGGGACGATACCGATGCCTTAGCGGCCTTGGCTTCAGCCACCAAAGAATCAGCAAAGGTGGTCAATGGGGTTGGCGACTGGGGACTCGGCGACTGGGCACCAGGGGCAGCGTCAGGATAAACGGCGCGGTTTGCCATGGCCGGGTTGGGCGGCGGCGGCGGCGGCATTTGGCGAGGGGGAGCCGTTGGTCGCACCAAAGGCTGGGGCACCGGCGGCATAAAGCTAACGGAGTGGTCCCATAAATCGTCGGATCCACCTGACAGGCGCGCAATGATTTTCACCCCGGCGATCGCCGCCACGTTCAACTGCTTTAGGCGGTGGAGCATAAACTGCACCAGCCGCTCCCGCTCCGGCATAGTTTGACATTCCACCACCAGCTGCAAACAGCCATCCCCTTGGTGTAACGCCTGGGTACGGATGCCGTGGGGAGCTAAGTATCGGTCAAAGCCGCGCGCGATCGCTCGAGGATTAACGGCAGGGGCGCCTGAAGCGGAATTAAACCAAGGAAAACGACCGAAGCTCGCTGCGCTATTCATAGGATTGCCGTGATTAAATCGCCATTACGCCGGCGTATTAAAGGGAGGTTACTAAACGGTTCTAACCCACGGATAAGCAATTATCCATCGATAGAGGGGCATCAGAGGTTTTTTATGTCTCATCTTTGCCATTCCGTTTATTTAATCCAGTATCTTACGGGGTCTTCTTCCTGTTTCCTACTGATTTCTGCGCTTTTGTGTCCACAGCGGTTATTTTCCGGCGATCGCCTCATTAATAGCCACCACCACTCGATCCACCTTGTCCTCGTCTAACCCTGGGAACATGGGCAGCGACAGAATTTCATTGCCCAACGCCTCAGCGACCGGAAAACTTCCCGGTCCCCACCCCATATCCGCATAGCCCGGCTGCAAATGGCAAGGAATAGGGTAGTGAATCCCCGTCATCACCCCCTTTTCCTTAAGGCGCTCCTGAAGCTGCTCCCGGTTTATCGGGCAACTTTCCTTCACCTGCACCACATACAAGTGGTAAATATGCCCCGCTCCAGAGTGGTTTTTCATGGGACGAATCCCATGGGAATCAAGGGATTGCAGTTTTTCGTCGTACCACTGGGCCGCCTGGTTGCGCTGGGCGTTCCACAGGGGTAAATGGGGCAGCTTTACGTCGAGAATCGCCGCCTGAATAGTATCCAGGCGAGAATTAGTGCCCCGGTCTTCGTGGAAATATTTTTTCGGTGCCCCGTAATTTCGCAGCGATCGCACCTTCTTCGCCACTGTTTCATCGGAGGTGACCACAATACCGCCGTCCCCCATGGCTCCCAAGTTTTTGCCTGGGTAAAAACTAAAGGCAGTGGCTGTGCCGATGGTGCCGGCCTTGTAACCATCCCGCGTTGCCAAGTGAGCCTGGGACGCATCCTCAAAAATTTCCACCCCAGTGCGCTCCGCCAAGCCCAGCAACTCCTTCGGCGACACCAGTTGTCCATACAAATGCACCGGCAAAACCACCTTAGTTTTATCCGTGATCGCCGCCTCAGCCGCCGCCAGATCCATTAGGGCGGTATCCGGGTCGCAGTCCACTAAAACAGCCTTCGCGCCCACCTTATCCACCCCCACCACCGTGGCGATAAAGGTGTTGGCGGGCAAAATCACCTCGTCCCCCGGTCCCACCCCCATGGCTTGTAGCCCCAGGGCGATCGCCTCAGTGCCGCTGCCCACGCCAATACCGTGGGGCACACCGCACGCCGCCGCAAAATTTTCCTCAAAGGCTTTCACCTCTGGACCCAAAATATAGCCGCCGTGGTCCAGCACCGTGGCGATCGCTCGATTAATGTCCTCTTTAATGGGGGCGTGTTGCAGGGACAGGTCCACAAAAGGAACGGTGGAGAGAGTGGCAACCATGGCTAAAACCTAAGTGAGAAGCAGTAAGATTACGTCTTAACCGGTTGTAACCTTTGCCCGGGAGGCTCGCAACTGACCACAGGCAGCATCTGACTCTAGACCCCTCGCCCGCCGGACGCTCACCGCCACCCGCCGATCTCGCAAGGTGCGCACAAACTGATCAATGCGGCGCGGACTGGGACACTGATAGTCCACTTCGTTAATGGGATTGTAGGGAATCAAATTTACGTGACTTTGAAATCCCCGCAGCAGCCCCGCCAGTTCCCGCGCCGCCTCAACGGTATCGTTCACCCCCGCCAGCAAAATATATTCGAAGGTGACCCGTCGCCCTGTTTCCCGCACATAATCACGACAGTCGTCCAGCAGCGCCCCAATGGGATAGCGCTTTGCCGTGGGCACCAGCTGCTGGCGCACCTGCTGATTGGAGGCGTGCAGACTCACTGCCAAGGTGGCCTGCAATTTTGCCTGGGCGAGGCGAGGAATCTGCCCCGGCACCCCCACGGTGGACACGGTGATATTGCGCTGCCCAATGCCCAAATCTTCATTAAGCGATCGCACCGCCCCCAGCACCGCCGTGGAATTTAATAGGGGCTCGCCCATGCCCATAAACACAATATTGCTCACCCGGCGGTCAAACACTTCCCGCACCGCCAGCACCTGCTCCACAATTTCCCCACGGCTTAGGTTGCGCTGCCAGCCCCCTTTACCCGTAGCGCAAAAATCGCACGCCATAGGACAGCCCACTTGGGAAGATACGCACACGGTTAGGCGCTTGTCAGTGGGAATGCCCACCGTTTCCACAATATTGCCGTCCGATAGCTGCAGCAGCAGTTTAATGGTGCCATCGGGGGCGTCGCTACGGTAATGGATGGGCGATCGCCCCACCACATCCCTGCCAGCGTTCTCGGCGACATCCTCCACCGCCTGTCGCCACGCCTTCGGCAGCACGGAAATATCCCCAAAGGACCGCACGCCGCGGTCGTAAATCCATTGATAAACCTGTTTCCCGCGATACTTGGGCTGTCCTTGATCCACCACCCATGCTTCAATTTCTTCTAGGGATGCTCCCACGAGCGGCGGTGCACCGCAGGGCTTGGGCGATCGCACCTTGGATCGAAAACCATGGTGTGAATCAACACCCCCATCAACCCTGGAATCGTTATTAAACTTATGGGAACCATCCTCCGCTGTTCCCTGAGGTGCAGGATGTTTATCAATAGCCTTTTGGGGCGCTTTCCCGGAAGCTCTACCAAGGATTCGAGTTGTGGAAGTGGTAACAGTCATGGCAGCCGAAAAAGTCTAGAAAACGGAAGGAATGGTTCATCCCAAAAGCGGGCACACTAGAAGTGTAAGACGGTACGTCTATGAGCGCGAATTTAGGGTGTGGATATCGAAAGTGTGGATATCAAAGTGCGGATATCAAGTGCCGATAGGAATGCAGATTGAGGGCTCAGAAACTAAACGTACGGATTGAAAGAATTGCCCTCTGAAAAGAGGAACAGTGCAAAAAATAGATTTAAGTCGTAGTGGTGATCTTTGGAGGAAACAAGCAATGGGGCAAACATCACAACTAAAGCAATGGTGCCTTTTGAAATTTACCTTTCGAGGTTTCCACCCCAAGACTCGCTCCTTGGGAATTGCATCTTGAGCGCTTGTGAATCCAAGGTTTGGCTATGCAAAAAGTGTTTGTGAAGACAAAAAAAACACGAGAGTAGCGACTAGCTTTCTTTCAATAACCTTTTGAAAGTCCCTACCAGTTACGGCAAATTACCGGACCCTAGACAAGATACCTTTTATTGTCCCGCTTTAATAACCCCTCCCCTTCCATCGCCCAAAGAGTCACCAAAAGCAGACTTTCTGAAAAGCAAATTCTCTGAAAGGCAAATTCTAAGTTCAAGCCTCGCAGTCTGACGCACTCGCTCCCCGCCCGTTTATCTCTACTTGCCCATGTCTACCGATATCCCCACCGACGCTCCCACCGACCTCTCTGCACCATCGCCCCATGACTACCAGGACCTAAAGCGGGAGTACAATGCCCTGCGCGATCGCCTGAACCAGCTTGAAGAATCCCTCCAGGCAGCCGCGCCACCAGCCCCGCCACCGCCCCCTTCGGTTCGAGGCGATCGCCCCCAGCCCCCCGGCGTGGATCCCCTGTTTCGGTCCTACGTGGAAACCGCCAACGATATGGTGTACACGGTGGACCTAACGGGCTGCCTAACGTTTATTAATCCCTACGGCGAACAGTTACTGGGGCGCACCCACGACGAGTGGGAAGGGCAACCCTACATGGATTTTGTGGCGCCGCGCTTTCGGGAAAGTACGGCAAAGATTTTTGAGAAGCTACTCACCACTGGGGAGGTGGTGGATTTCGAATTTGCCCTAGTCAATAAGGACGGCGAAGAGATCCAGGTGCAGGTCAATGGACAGCTTTTGCACCAGGATGGGCAGTTAATTGGCGGCTTGGGTATTGCGCGGGATATTACGGAGCGGAAGCGCTTTGAACGGCAGCTAAAAATGCTGTCGCGGGCATTGGAATCTAGCCATGACAGCGCCGTAATTTCCGATTTAAACGGCAAGATTATTTACGTTAATGCCGCCACCCATCGCACCTTCGGCTATGAAGAGGGCACCTTAGTGGGAGAAAACACGGCGTGTTTTTATCCCGAGGCGGGACCGGCTCAGGTGGCGTGGCTCAGTCGCCAGGCAGTGTCCGGGGGCTGGAGCGGCGAGGTAATTTGTCAGCGCAAGGGGGGACGGCGATTTCCGGCGTTGCTGTCGGTGGGGGGCGTTGCCGACGAAGATGGCAATCCGGTGGCTTTTTCGGCGATTGTGCGGGATATCAGCGACCAAAAGCAAAATCAGGCGGAGCTGGCGGCGAAAAATATTGAGCTAGAGCGAGCTAGCCGCATGAAGTCGGAGTTCCTCGCCAATATGTCCCATGAGTTGCGCACGCCCTTAACGGCAATTTTGGGCTTCTCGTCCCTGTTGGGGCAACAGCTTTATGGTCCCCTGAACGAGAAACAATCGGTGTACGTGGATCGCATTCGCAACAGTGGCGACCATTTGCTGAGCTTGATCAATGACGTACTGGATCTGTCCAAGGTGGAGGCGGGTCAAGCGGAGCTGGAAATTGGCACCGTGGATATTGCGGAGGTGTGCCAGGGGGCGATCGCCATTATCAGCGAACAAGCCAAGGCTCGCGATATTAAAATCTATTGCGATATTCCTAAGGATATCGGCACCCTAATGGCTGAGGAGCTGCGGGTGCGGCAGATGCTGCTCAATCTGTTGTCTAATGCCCTGAAATTTTCTAGCGAAAATAAATCCATTGGTTTACAGGCCCGCACCTCCGGAGGCTACTTACACCTCAGCGTCTGGGATAACGGCATTGGCATCCCCGAAGAGGCGAAAGGGCTATTATTTCAACCGTTTTTGCAACTGGATAGCTCCCTATCCCGTCGCCACGAAGGGACCGGCTTAGGGCTGGTGCTAACGAAACAACTGGCAGAACTTCACGGCGGTAGCGTTGATTTCGAGTCCACCTTGGGAGAAGGCAGCACTTTTACCATTCACCTGCCCCTTAATACGCCCCCTCTACGTCCCGCGGCTGAAGCCGCCACCGAATCAGATTCTACTCCCCTGTCCAAAACAGTGCGATCGCCGTTCTGTGGCGATGAGCAGCCCACAATTTTAATTATTGAAGACGATCCTTACAACGCTCAGCTTTTGAACGATACTTTGGCGGGCTGGGGATACCGCGCCGTAATTGCCAGTACTGGAGAGGAAGGGTTAGCTCAGTTGGAGAGGGAGCCCGTTTGTATGGTGCTGTTGGATATTCAGCTTCCCGATATGGACGGTTTTGCGGTGCTCGACGCCATTCGCAGTCAGGATCGCTGGGCGGAATTACCGGTGGTAGCTGCCACGGCACTGGCGATGACTCGCGACCGCGATCGGTGCCTTCGCGCCGGGATGCAAGACTATCTGAGCAAACCCCTAAATTACGAAACCTTGGGCACCTTACTGACTCGCCACACCGGCTTTCCCCCAGCAGTGCACGACCTAAGCTCCGCGACCTAAAAATCTGGAACATAAGAATCTGGAACCGGTCTCATCCCTTAAGCTCCGAAGGCTTGATGCCGCAGAGTGAACACGCCGCCTGCGACACACCGCCTTTTTTAAAAAAAGGCACTAGTAGCCGGTCCTTACGCTACTGGCTACTGAGTCCAAGCCCTGACCACTAAAAAACTCTGCCAAAAATTTCCTAGTGGGAACTTTGGCAGAGTTTCAAAAGCGAATGCTGGTAAAGAGGCCCTCAAAAAGCCAGCTCTACCAATCAAGTTCTAGAAACGGCAATAACCTTGAGCGACCTACTCAGAAGCCTCAGGCTCAGCAGATTCGGTAGCCTCAGGCTCAGCAGATTCGGTAGCCTCAGGCTCAGCAGATTCCTTGGGAGCCGCCTCGCCATCAGCAGCAGCGGGAGACGCCTCACCAGCAGGCTCTTCAGCAGCGGGAGACTCAGCAGGGGCAGCCTCGCCAGCAGGAGACGCTTCACCAGCAGGAGCATCTTCGCCGCCGCCACCACCACAGGCGGCCAGGGCTGCCATCAAAGCGGCTGCGGTCAAAGTACGCAAAATAGTTTTCATAATCACTCCTCAGTAGTACGAAATGTTAGTGACGATTTAGAAACAGTGTTAGTTGTACCCAGAGAGAACAACTGAATATCACCGATAGGTGCCACTGGTTTTAAAACACAATTTTTGTTGCAATCACCGAGGGCTCACCGCAAAGACTGCAGCGTGACCTCGTGGACTGGAACTTAATGCTGTATTTTAATCGCTCAGTTTTTGAAATGTGTCTGTTTACAGGTTCAAAGCTATAGAAATTTTTAATCAATGGCTTTATTTAGCTCCCCTGCGTAGGCATAGGCGACTCAGCAAAGTCAGCCCCCAGAAAAAAGTCGGGGGACAACGCGCATAAGAGAACCGCTGGAAAAAAGGTTGGTCAATCAGTTGGGTGCGTCCGCCAAAACATGGGCAGGACTTACGCAAGACATGTCGCCTGAAGGCAAAAACAAACGTTGCAGCGGCTTCCCCTCTTACCAAGGGGGCTTTGCGCAAGTCCTGACTGAAAGGCTTGGGAAACGGAATACGGAACAATTTTGGGCGGCTAATTTTGGGTAGCTAATTTTGGGTAGCTAATCTTAAGTAACTTTCGGCGATCGCCCCAATATTTTGTACGGGCTGCACTAACGCATAGCCAAACACTCTTATCAACCCTGCGTTACAATTAGTTACAAGAAAGAAATTGATTGAGAAAGGAGGCTATGTGAATATGGCTTTAGTTTTAGGATTATTGGCAATTGGTTGGGTTGCAGCATCGGTTATTGGTACGCAAGCGTACTTCCGCGGTGAACAACGCAAGCCCATCCACAATCGCAACTGGAATTCGGATTCCTTTGATCAAATGGCAAATGTGATCACCGGTACACCTACGGATTATGGCGATCGCGAACCGGCTCAACCCTTTGATCCTTTTCACAGCGCCCAGTTGTCCAAGTAAATAGCTGGATGGCAAGTGTGCCCCAAAGAGAGCTTTGAATACGTAATAAATTCTGCTTGCGAAAGGTGGAATGAAAAATCATCCGCAGTGTTTTTTCCCAGCGCGTCCTGTTATCCAGGGGGCGCTTTTTATTGGGCTCAAGGCACGGGTTACGCCAATCGAGTCCAGCTAAGCGATCTCCCAAGTTGATGCCAGCGTAGGCAGTGGGAGATGGGTTGCCCAGTAATTTCGGTGGGCTGGTTGATAGCCGTGTAAGGGGCAACGGTGCCCAGGGCGATCGCCGTTTCGCTGTCACACAGGTCCCAATCCACCAGCTTTTTTACGCCATCTAGCAGGGGCAATGTGGTGCCGGAGAGAGTGCCATCGGGAAGGCGAGCGGTGCCGTGGGTGACGGTGATTTGGCGATCGTCCCAGGGATAGGCGCCGTCGGGGAGCCCCAATGGCGACAGGGCGTCGCTTACCAGAAATAAACCGCGATCGCTGTTATCAGCCCCACCACCGGATCGCAGCAATAATTTCAGCATGGTGCGGCAAATGTGTTGACCATCAGCGATAAACCCGCAGTGGACGCGATCATGGGTTAAGGCGGCTCCCAATAGTCCCGGCTCGCGATGGTGGAGACTGGGCATGGCATTGAAGGCGTGGGTGACCATGCTTGCTCCTGCTTCGAAGGCTTGGGTCGCTTGGTCGGCGGTGGCGAGGGAGTGACCGAGGCTGACGGTGACGTTGCGATCGCGAAGGTAGGCAACGGCGTCCCCGGTGGGATCCAGCTCTGGCGCGAGGGTGATGATGGTGACGGCGTCCCAGTCGGCTTCAGTGCCCAGAAGACTTTTAACGGTGTCGAGGCTTAGGGACTGTAGGAATTGCTCGGGGTGGGCGCCGCGCTTTTTCGGAGCTAGAAATGGTCCTTCCAGATGTAAGCCGAGAATTTGGGCGGTATTTTTAGGCTGGGTTTGCTGATAGTCTCGCAGAATTTGGAGCGATCGCCGGAAGTTCTCCACCGACGTAGTCACAATGGTGGGGCAATAACCGTTAACGCCCTGGTCCCATAGAAGCCGTCCAATTTCGTCGAGCTTGTCGCGATCACTCGGCTGCACTTCAGGAAATGGCAACCCCAACGCGCCGTTAATTTGTAAATCCAGTCCTCCCAAGGACACCCAGTCGCCCTTTAAATTCACCACTTTCGCATCGCTGGGAATTTCCCCTAGGTCGTGCATAGGAACAGTCATTTCCACCACGCCGGCATCGTCCAGGATTAGGGCAGATTTGTGGCGATCGCCCAGCAGCCTAGCGTGGGTGTAAATGCGTTCCATAACAGTCTCTGGCGGTCTCTGGCGGTGGGGGCTGTTGGGAGTTTACCGTGTTTAGCGGGCTTCGCTGGGGGGTGAAAGGTAAAGGAAGACCGTTTTGGGCAGGGGAGTAAACCAGCCGGTGCGAATACCTGCTGACTGCATGGCACGCCCAATCCAGTTGTTGCAGGTGTTTAGGGCGCTGTAGAGTCCGTTGGCTTCTAGAAATATGTCGTGCTTGCCCCGGTTGGCTCCCGGAATAAGCTGCACGGTGCCGTCAGTTTGGCGACGCAGGCTGTTTTGGATATGTTTAACCACCTGGCGATATTGGGCAGGGGTAAGTTTTACTGATCGCATTTCCTGGGGCGATCGCACTCCACGAGTGAAATACACCTGCATGCAGCTTTTGGATGGCCAGAACAAAGCGTGCAGGGCGCTAAGAAATTTGGAATTATGCCAGGTGGGAAGTTGGGCAAAATATTCGCGATCGCCCCATCCAAGCACCACCCACTCGGCAGCGCTGGTGTCTCCGGCGAATAGGTCTGGTGCAAATTCCTGGCGCCAGTCGATGATGTCATTGGCGATGGGCAGCACAATATCGGCGTGAAGCAGGCTGGAAGTAAATTTCACCTCAATGCCGTCGGGGTCAGACTGAAAGTCGTTATTGACCGGAATAAGTCCGATGGCCACGATGGCAAGGTAGATAAAGATAGGGGTGAGCAGCACTGGCAGAACACGAGTAAAAAGAAGGCGAAAACTGCGACAGAAACGACGGCGGAGCGATCGCCACTGACTGCGAGTAATCATGACCCTTCAATTGTCTTCCCCTATCCTTGTTTTCCACAGTTATCGTAGACAGTCAACTAACTGTGCCTTTATGTAGAAAGTAAATGACCCTACCTTTACATGGGGGCAAACCAGTACAGTGCTGGGTATTTACTTAAATGGCTATTGATTTCGCGGTCATAGCCGCCAACTCTATTCAGTGTTTGAATGAGCCCTCTAGTATTCCTGAGATACCAAGGACGACTCTGTTCACACGTATTCCTTGTCACAGAGTTCGATCTACACCTAGGGTGATAGACCTGCGAGCTCAAGTATTGCAAATTGTAGACCAGTATTATTGGCTCAGTGTCAGTGTTTCTAGTAATGGATTTATATGACAAGACTAGATTGACGGGAACGCTATGCATTTCTCCCACAATGATGAGATCGACTGTCTCTCCCGTATCACTGAACTCAAACCACGCGCGATCAACCAGGATTCCCCTACGCCCCCTAAGGTATCGGCTAAGACGGGCGCGCAGAGGTGTTGACCCAAGCATACTGTTGAGTCTCCTCTGTGCCCTATCTACACTGGAGGATCTTTGCTTAGAGGGACTTCTGCGGCGAAAACGACGAGTTAAATCCTTGCCTAGATTATGAAGAATTTGCGATTGATTATCATTTGAAACTTTAGTGGCGACCGGTGAAGCCGACGACGGGAGTGAATTGAACAACGTGCTTGAGGACACTAGTGCAATGCCTAGGATCCGGATTAGGGAGGCTTTGACAGGATGCTTGTTCATTGGATATGCAGTAAGCCTTACGACTTACTTTTAAAAGACTATCTACTTCTTGTAACCATCAGCAGATTGCCTTGGTCAGGAATCATACATGAACGTTAACAGCCAAAACTCTTGAGTTTGTAACGCTAAACTCTATGTTTTCTCCTTGCGAAGAAGTATCCAAAAGTATTAATTGCTCTTGGCAAAGAGTAAGGTTGTGTATATCCAATACATCCTTCCGCATACTCGCTTCTTGGTTTAAGTCATGCCTTTTAAGCCTGCACTAAAGGCTGTGGTTAATCCTTGTATTGGAAGAAGTAAGAGACATTTAAAGTCTTTGTTGTTGGATGTAAATCATGAGTACCTCACAGCACTTGAATCATGCAGCCAGCTCATTTAATGTTGGTGACATCCGTAACACTGGGGGCAATAGGACAGGTGCTTCTAAAGTGGGGTGTGTCAAAGCCATCAGAAACAATTACTTCCCAATTTCTGAACCCCATTGTGATTAGTGGGCTGGGAGTTTACTTTGTCGCAGCGGTTTTTTATACAACTGCATTGAAGCAGTTGCCCCTATCGGTGGCATTTCCCAGCGTGTCGGCCAGTTATGTGATCGTGGCACTGCTGGCATTTTTTATTTGGAAAGAGCCGTTTGGGGCGAAACAAATTGCGGCATTTATTTTGATTTTGGCGGGAGTATATCTATTGAATAAGCCTGATTAGGAAGGAATAGGGGTACATAACTCGACGAGGGTGCCATCGGGACAGCGAACGTAGGAGACGGTCTGCCCCCAAGGCTTTTGGGCGGGTGGAGAAACTTCGGTGGCACCTGCGGTGATCGCCCGATCATGGGCAATTTGAACGTCAGAGGTGACCAGGGCGATTTCAAATCCCAAAGGCTGGGAGGAACTATGGGCAGCAACGTAACCCTTGGGAAAATTTGCATTCCCTAAATCGTGGGAAGCAAAGGCCAAGACGGTCTCGCCGGTGTCCAGCTCCCCATAAGTTTTGGATTCATGGAGAAATTTTTGTGGCAAGCCAAACGCTGCTTCAAAGAAAGCGAGAGATTCCGGAACACTGGGGACGTAGATGATGGTGTAGCCAAACTTCATGGGTGGCGCGATGGGTGAAGGGCGCTCTTAATTTAGCCCAGGCATCAGTCGTGGAAATCCCTACCTGGATGGGGCGATCGCCCGGTCAAGCCCAGCGCTACACTGAAAGCTATTGGATCAAGCAAACGTTTACCCAGGGCTAACGACGCCCCTTTTGTTATGTCTACCCTTCCTTTGACTAGCGAAAACGTTGAGAACGTGCTGGAAGAACTTCGCCCTTACCTCATGGCAGACGGCGGCAACGTAAGCCTCGTGGAAATTGACGGACCCATCGTTAAGCTACGTCTTGAAGGAGCCTGCGGATCCTGCCCCAGCTCCACCATGACCCTAAAAATGGGTATTGAGCGCCGCCTTAAAGAATTTATCCCCGAAGTAGCTGAAGTAGAACAGGTGGTGTAAAAGACTCCCCACCTTAGGGATTCTTGAGGGGCACTGTCCCTTAAGCAAGGTTTCAGGGGCAGCGCCCCTGAGCCGTATCTCCACAGCACAGCTTGAGACTTTAGATGTAACTGTCGCGAAAAAACCATGACAACCACCGTTCAAACCGACGCCCGCGCCCTATTCCGCGCCGCCTTTGAAAATCGCTACACCTGGGGCGACAATTTCCCCGGCTACAGCGCCAATATCGAGCTGCGCCAGGGAGATGAAGTCTTTAACGGCAAAGTGGCGATCGCCCCAGATTTCTCCACCAGCGTCGAAGGCGTTGAAAATCCAGAGGTGGCAAAAACCCTAGAAATCCAACTGCGAGATATTGTCACCCACCGCCGTAGTTCCACCTTCGAGAAAGTCCACAGCGAAAACCAATTTGCCCTCGGCGACACTGACGACTCCGGTGCCGTGGAAATCAAAGTATCCGGCAAGTCCATGGGCTCCGGCTACAAGGTGCGCAACGGAGAAATCTGCCACGTCAGCCGCGCCGTCGGTCCCATGCGTTTCGAAATTGACACCCGTAAAACCCTGAACACCGGCTCCGGTTACGTGCCTACCATCACCGACGCTGCTTTTTACAAGAAAGACTCCGGTGACCTAATCAAGGAAATCACCTATGAAGATTCCTATGAAAAAGTTGGGGATTATTACCTGATGGTTCACCAAACGTTGCGAGTGAAAGAAAACGGTGAGGAAACCGTAACGGAACTGACGTTTTCCGACGTGACCGTTGCCTAAAAAGCCAAAATATAACTGGCGGTTGTTGGGCTTTTTGGCACACACGATCAGGGTGCAGTTGAAAAGCTTTTAGAAGAGCGAGAGCCCCCTAGCCAGCAACCGTAGTTGTGTTTCTTGTTGGCGATCCTATGACCCACCCGTTGTATGTGGCCATTATTTGGCATCAACATCAGCCCCTTTACAAAAGCCGAGGCAATTTAAACCCTGCTCCCGCGACGGACGGGAATGGTGATCGTCCCAGCCCCACCAGCCCGGAAAATTGCAATTACCGTCTGCCCTGGGTGCGCCTCCATGGCACTAAAGATTATTTGGACTTAGTGCAAATTTTGGCGGACTACCCCAAGCTGCACCAGACGGTGAACCTGGTGCCATCGCTGATTTTACAGCTTGAGGACTATATCGAAGGGCGGGCGATGGACCCGTACCTGGCGCTGAGCTTGACTGACACAAAAGAGCTAGGCGTTGAAGAGAAGCGATTTATTGTTGAACACTTTTTCGACGGCAACCATCACACCCTGGTGGATCCTCATCCTCGCTATAAGGAGCTATACGAACAACGCCAGGACAAAGGAATAGGCTGGTGTTTGGACAATTGGGGTGATGGTGAATTTGGTGATTTGCTGGCGTGGCATAACCTAGCGTGGATTGATCCGCTGTTTTGGGATGACCCGGAGATTGCTGCGTGGTTGGAGCAGGATCGGGGATTTTCATTAAGCGATCGCCAGGAAATCTGGGAAAAACAGCGGCAAATTCTGGCACGCATCCTGCCCCAACACAAAAAAATGCAGGATGCCGGGCAGCTCGAGGTGATCACCACCCCCTACACCCATCCGATTTTGCCCCTGTTGGCAGATACCGATGCGGGTCGTGTGGCTGTGCCGCAGATGGATCTGCCAGAGCAGCAGTTTAGCTATCCCGAAGATATTCCTCGCCATTTGGATAAGGCGGTGGAGATGTACCGCGATCGCTTCGGCAAAGAGCCTGTGGGTTTGTGGCCGTCGGAGCAGTCTGTTAGCCCGGCGATGCTGAAGCCGGTGGCGGAGGCTGGCTTTAAGTGGCTTTGCACCGATGAAGCTACCTTAGGCTGGACCGTGGAGCACTTTTTCCACCGGGACGGCTACGGCAATATCCAGGAGCCGCAGTTGCTTTACCGCCCCTACCGCCTAGAGACGGATGCGGGAGATTTGTCCATCGTCTTCCGTGACCATCGCCTATCGGACTTGATTGGATTCACCTACGGCAATATGGATCCCATTGACGCGGCGGAGGATTTGATTGGTCACCTGGATGCCATTGGGCGATCGCTAGCCCCAGCGCCAGCAGTGGACGATAATTCCGAATCCTCCTCCGATGAGCCAGAGTTTACCGGTCATTCTTTAGATGAACCGTGGCTCGTGACGATCGCCCTGGATGGGGAAAACTGCTGGGAATATTATCCCGAAGACGGCAAGCCGTTTTTGGAAAACCTATATTCACGGTTGAGCGATCGCGACGATATTCGTCTGGTAACCGTCGGTGAGTTTCTGAACAAATTCCCACCCACCGAAACCCTGCCCGCAGACTCCCTCCACAGCGGATCCTGGGTGGATGGATCCTTTACGACTTGGATTGGCGACCCGGCGAAAAACCGCGCCTGGGATTTACTCACCGATGCCCGCGCCACATTAGCCAAGCATCCCGAAGCCACAGAGAAAGCTAACCCGGAAGCTTGGGAGGCGCTTTATGCTGCTGAAGGCTCTGACTGGTTTTGGTGGTTTGGCGCGGGACATTCGTCTAACCAAGACGCCATGTTTGACCAGCTTTTTCGGGAGCATTTAGCGGCCCTATACACGGCGCTAGATGAGCCCATCCCTGATGTGCTGTTAGATCCCGTTGAAGACCACAATGCGCCGGGCGACCGCGCTCCCACCAGCTTTATCCACCCCTTTATTAACGGTCGGGGCGACGAGCAGGATTGGGACCACGCCGGACGTATTGAGGTGGGCGGCTCCCGGGGAACCATGCACCAAGCCAGCGCCATCCAGCGCCTGTGGTATGGCGTGGACCATCTCAACTTCTACATTCGCCTAGATTTCAAAACTGGCGTCGAGCCAGGGAAAGACTGCCCTTCAGAGATTCATCTGCTGTGGTACTACCCCGACCGTTCCATTTACAACAGTCCGCCCCCCCTCGGTTCCCTGCCCGAAGAGGGTCCCGGTTCTTATCAATTCCGCGACCAGGTAGCCATTAATCTTACTAATGGCACTGTTTGGTCCCAGTACGCCATTGACTACGGACAGTGGGAAGGGCGAGAAACCCAAAGTCAAGGAAAGTTTGATAAGTGCTTGGAGATGGCGGTGCCCTGGGAAGAGCTGCCGGTGGAGCCAGATAGCCATTTAGAGCTCGTTGTTATCACCGCAGAGCAGGGAAAATATCAAGGATTTTTGCCTGATAACCGGTTAATCTCCCTTCAGCGTCCCTAAAGATTTTCTGCTCTTCTGTCTCCATATTCTTGCCCTATTCCCCAATAAAGTCGCCGTAAATGCCCTGGAGGCGATCGCCCCTGTAAATTTCCTGGTGAAGCGGATACAATGGATAATGAAAAGTGATGGAAATACCTTGTTGATTCCTGTTTGATTATTTCAATTTAATTATCTCGATTTGATTGTTTCAAAGGAGCGGTAATTGATTGAAATCCAGCAAAATTGAACAGGTTTAAAACGTATCAAATTCCCCGCTAAATTTTTTATTGCGATTTCCGTAAGTTCGTACGCGTTTTTAGTTGAGGCTAAAGGCGTTTAACGATGTCAGCGAAAGCTCTGAGGATTTTTATGATCACTCAAACGCGCCCTCCCCGGCGAAAGTGGCAGAAGCTTAGCTTTGCTTCCACGCTACATCTCCATCCGGTGGTGGACCTGCTAGTGGCAAACTTACCGGGAGACCACAGTGATGAAGTGAGACTAGGGCTACAGGAAGCGCTAGTCAACGCAGCGAAGCACGGTAATTCCTTGGATCCCAGCAAGCGGGTGGTGGTGCGCCACGCCCATGCAGGTAAGCATTATTGGTGGGTTGTGTGCGACCAGGGGCATGGATTTAATCCGCCGGTCACCTGCGATGAAGTGCCCGCCTTCGAGCTAGATAATCCTGAGGATTCTAGCGATTTAATCTTTAACGAGGACAACCCGGCAGCGCTGCCCATTTGCGACTCCGCATGCGGGCGTGGGCTATTTATTTTGCACCATGTGTTTGACCAGGTAGCTTGGAGCGATTGTGGTCGCGAACTGCATCTTTACAAGCATGTGAATGTGGACTCTGTCTGGGGCATCAAGCCGATTTTGGCGACGGCGGCGACCCACTGGGGATCCCTTGCGGACCGGCTGCGATCGCAATACGAAGTCCTCTTTAATGTTCCCGATTCCAAGTTTTCTAGGGCTTCAATCTCTGACAATTCTGAATCGTCAGAGATTGCCAAGGAATTTCCTAATTCCAAGCCCTCTAATTCTGGAAAGCCCAATAGCTAAAGCGCCTCCCTAATGTCCGTGATCAGGACAGCGAGGCGCTTTTAACGAGCGGTCCAGCCAGCCAACGGCTTGATTGAGGTGGTCCAAGGCTTCAGCCTGGGCTGCTTTTTTGTCGGGATGGGTTTCATTTAGCAGATACACCAAGGCGGCGGCGGCTTGCTCCGGGGCGCGAATGGCGCGATCGCCTTTCTTTTGGTGCCAGCGATCATCCGTTAGCGACAGCCGCGCCGCTAGCACCTGCGCCAGTTCATGGTTGGTCAGATCTTTGCATTGCTTAGACTCTAGGGGATTTTGAGCCACTGGATTGAAGGGCACCAGCGGCATGGACTTTTGGGACTGGGGCATGGGTTGGGATCAGCGAAAAGTTGTCTTAATATTAGGCAATTTTAGGTTAGGTTGTGGGGGCAAAATCGCGAGCGAAAGTTTAGAACAGGCTGTGGCAGAGGAAAAGGCTGAACTTGGGGAACTGGATGAATTTTTGGCACAGTTTGGCGGTGAACTAGAGGAAGCGGAGCAGGAACTGTCCCAAATTCGCGATCGCCATGCCCAGGTGATTCGCGATCGCCAAAAACGGAAGGCGTTGGGCAATCAAGTTGATATTGTGCGCCCCGACCGCGATCTCGCAAAAAATAAAGCCGTTCGCCAGCAGTTGACTAACCAGTTAAAAGCTTTGCAGGAGAACATCGCTGAACTGGATTTAGCCATGGAAAGTCGCCTATTTGCCGAGTCGGGATTTAACGAAGTGTTTTGGCAAGCAGTGCGCTTTGGGGGACTGGGGGTGGTTATTGGCTGGCTGCTAGAACGCTGGATTGGTTAAGGCGTTAGCTCTAGGTTCTTTGATAACTGTTTGATCGCTTCAGTGGGGGATGTGGTTCGGTTAGTTTGTCCGACCAGTTGGTGTATTTGCCATACTCAAATGGTGGGCAACAAAACATCATCCATCCCTATGATTTCCCTGAAGAAAACAACGCTATTGGCCGTGGCGCTTACGGCCGCCTTACTGGGAGCTTGCGGACAGCCTGGACAGGGCACAGCAAATTCCACGAAATCTGATGGGGCGGCGATCGCCCCTGGGGACGCCCCCGTAGACCCAAATGTGGAGGCGAACCTAAATCCAGAGGCAGCGAATTCAGAAACGGCGAATTCAGCGGCGGTGAATTCAGCGGCGGCCCCAGTGGAAACGGCGGAAGAAGACAGAACCAAGAGTTCCAGTACGGAAGGCATTGATGATGCCGTAGCGCGTTTTATCAACACGGCAGCAGGGGTCGCCATTCAAGGAACGGACCCGGTGGCTTACTTTACCGAAGGTAAGCCAGTGGAGGGCTCTAAGGAATTCTCCCATCGTTGGAACGGCGTACGGTGGCATTTTGCCAGTGCTGAAAATCGCGATCTGTTCTCAGCGAATCCCACACAATACGCACCCCAATATGGCGGACATTGTGCCTGGGCAGCGGCACAGGGTTACGTAGCAGATATCGACCCAACGGCTTGGAAGATTGTGAATAATCGGCTGTTTCTGAACTACAACGCAAATATCCAACGACGCTGGGAACGAGATATTCCTGGTTTTATTACGGCGGCAGATGAGAATTGGCCGTCGGTTGTTGCGGAGAATATGTAGGGAAAAATATATAAGGAAAAATCAGGTGCCAGGGCATAGGCTCAATTAGGCATCAAAATCCTGTGTCCCTATTCCCTTCTTGCAAACAAAAAAGATTAGGGGCACGACCTTTTACCAATACCGACTTTGGGTTTATGGTCACTCGGCTTAGCAGTCATGCGACCAAGCAGCGAAGGCTGACTGGTAAGTCCTGTGAGAGCATTAGAGCGTGTCATCAATTAAGCGAAAGAAGTATTACACAAGGGAATCCACGCCCTATCAAAACAATGCACATTAGGGGCTAAAACCCTGGTGATTATTGGATTTGAGATTTAAATGATGACAGCTCCTAAGCAAGGCATGCTTTAAAAAGTCCTTTTAGGCACACATTTTTTAAACACACATTTTTTTGACACACAGTTTAAACAACGTTTTGAAAACATCCGTTTTTCGTGCCGTATTTGCTGGACTGAGTCTGGCTGTGCTGAGTCCCACATCAGCGATCGCCACCCAACGTCCGATCCAAAGCCTCGCCCAGTGGATTCCCGATAGCGATGTTACCGCTGACGAGGTAAGGCGATCGCCCGCCCAAACTCCTCAACAAAATTCCCCGCAAACTTTCCAGCAACCTGCGCCATCTTCCGTTAATTGGCCCGACTTTGGCAGCCCCCGCCTCAACCAACAACTGCGACATTATTGGCGCTACGTCCAAACCCTCGGCACCCCTGATGTGCTTATTGTGGGCAGTTCCCGCGCCCTTCAAGGGCTGGATCCCCATATTTTGTCCCACCAGCTGAATCGCCAGGGGCGAGGCAAACTGCGGGTGTACAATTTCGGCATTAACGGAGCCACAGCTCAGGTGGTGAACTGGCTGCTGGGGGATTTGCTGGGGCGCGACTCCCTGCCGCCGCTTATCCTGTGGGCAAAGGGCTCCCGCGCTTTTAACAACGCCCGTCCGGATCGCACTTTCCAAAGCATTGCCACCTCACCGGGCTATCAAAAACTCCAGCAAGGATGGCGCCCACCGTGGTCTTCGTTTCAAAATCCTGACCCCAGCCGCGCTAGCTTTTTCCCCGGAAGCGACCTAACCTTTAACGGTTTTCTGCGGGACCAACGCCAATTCAATCCTGCCCGCTACTACCAGGACGTGCCCAAAATTGCCGGACAGTACGACGGCAGCTACGTGCCCTTTGTGCTGCAAAGTGGACCGCAACAACGGGCGATCGCCACCCTATCCCAAACCCTTGCCAACCACCCCGACGCGCCGTCCCTAGTACTGATTAACCTACCCCTAAGCCGCGACTTTCTTGACCCTGCCCGTCGCCGCTACGAACAGCAATTTCGGCAGTTTATCGGCTCCGTACAAAATCAAACCCAGTGGATGGTGCGGGACTATTTGGACCTGTGGACCACACGGGACAACTACTTCGCCGACCCCAGCCATATCAACCTATGGGGGGCCGCCGACCTATCCCGCCGCCTAGCCAAAGATTCCAATATTCCTTGGCCGACTCCTTGAGGGCATCCCAAAAAGGGCATCCCAAAATAGGCAAAATAAAAGCCCCTCAGCTCAAAGAACTGCGGGGCTTAATCGTCAGGGTGCATCTACCATTACGTTCTTACGCCACTGACCGAACTCATCCGGACCCTTTCTAGTTTTTTCTTGACTCCTTTTCAAAACCAACGCAAAATTCCGTGTCCCTCATCCCCCAACGCATCCACTCAAGGAAGAAGACTTAGGTCAAACAATTTAGGCTGACGGGGTGACAGAGTAGGTGAAAGCCTTTTTAGCCATGACTTACAGCATC
>CALGDE010000096.1 GCA_937883785.1 uncultured cyanobacterium | reverse complement strand
AGGGCTAAGAGGAAGATACAGGAAGCCTTTTAGCCTTCTTGTCACCCCGTCAGCAATTTAGGTCAAACAATTTAGGGTCAAACAATTTAGGGTCAAACAAGCGTTGCATCCACACTATGGGCTTTCGCCAACGACAACCCTCAGCGCTTATTAACTGCCACGGTCTTAATGGGGAGCATCATGGGCCAAAAGCCTTCTTGGTTTTTTGTGTCCTAATTTTTCTCCCCCAGTTGGTTTATTGAAAAGTTTTTCGTCTTTATTCAACTTCCACACATTTACCGGCGTTTCCTTAACCTTAGGCTAACCTTATACCCAAATATAGCTTTGTTGATCGCTTAATAATTCTGAAAGGAGCTTAGTTATGGGCAACAAACTGGGTCGTCGTTACCGTTCTGGTGCATTTTCTAAAGCGTTGATTTTGGGGGCGATCGCCGCTTCCTTAGGAGCCACCGCCTGTAGCAGAATGGACAGCCGCGAGCCAGACGCTGAGCAGCTCGTAACCGTTGACGGCTCCAGTACGGTCTTTTTGGTGACCGAAGCAGTGGCGGAAGACTTTCAGATAGCCAATCGCGACATCCACGTTACCGTCGGGGTGTCCGGCAGCGGTGGAGGTTTTCGGCTGCTCTGTGGCGGTGAAATTGATATTTCTGGCTCTTCGCGCCCTATTAAAAACTCGGAGCAGGATCTGTGTAAGGGGAACGATATTAAGCCCATTGAGCTGGCGATCGCCTATGACGCGGTAACTTTTGCCATCAATAAAGAAAACACCTGGGCAACGGAAATGACCACGGCGGAGCTAACGAAACTTTGGGAAGCCGAGGCGGAGGACACTGTCACGAAGTGGAGTGATATTCGCCCTGGGTGGCCCGACAAGGAAATTCACTTTTTCACCACCGGCACTGACTCGGGCACCTATGACTACATCAAGTCCACGTTGCTGGATGGGAAAGAAGGGCGCTCCGATGTAACCTCCAGCGAAGATGACAACGTGTTGGTATTGGGCATCGCTCGCGATAAGTACGCCATCGGATTCTTTGGCTTTGCCTATTACCAGGAAAATCAGGACAAGTTAACGGCGATCGCCATTGACGACGGCGATGATGCCAACGGTAAAGGAGCGATCGCGCCCTCTTCCCAGACCGTGAATAACTTTACCTATGCACCGTTTTCTCGTCCTATTTTTATTAACGTTAATGCCCAGGCAGCCCAAAGTAATATGGCGGTTAAGGCGTTCGTTAACTATTACTTAAATAACGTCGGACGACTGGCAGAAGAAGTGGGCTATATTGCCCTGCCAATGGAAGATTATCAACAGGAAAAAGATCGCTTCAACAGGCTAAGCATGGAGGCAAGTCAATCTCGATAGTTTTTGCAATCTCTGCAAAGTCAACTTGTTTTTGTTGAATAGCCGTAACAGATTCACTATTTCTCAAATCTTCAACTAGTGGCTTCTCCTCTATTTCTTGCTGGTTAAGTTCGACCAGCAAGAAATTAATTTTTTTTAGGGTAAAGCTTAACCTTCTCTGGATGTTGCTATCGATCAAAGCCTGAATAATAAAGTCGTATTTCTCTGATATTGAACTAATTTATCAATGCCCATGGGGTTGATCAGAGGAGCAGAAATGTGATCGCGTAGTCGCGGAGATAAAGATCAATGTTTTTCAGCAAGATTTGTCGTCGTCATGCAGCCCTGCTGTGTGCAGCGGCAGTGGGCGGTAGCATTTTAGCTAGTTCACCCCAGGCGGCATCCCAGAGCCGTTTCCTTGTTAAGGTCGACGGTTCCAGCACCGTATTCCCCATAACTGAGGCAGTGGCTGAGGAGTTCCAGAAGGAAAATAGCAATATCCGCGTCGCTGTAGGCGTATCCGGTACCGGCGGCGGTTTCAAGAAGTTCTGCGCAGGCGAAACCCATATTTCCGGTGCTTCTCGCCCCATTAAGCAAAAGGAGAAGGATCTGTGCAAAGCCAACAATCCTGAAATCAACTACGTTGAGTTGCCCGTTGCTTTCGACGCGATCACCGTCGTGATCAACAAGGAAAACGACTGGGCGCAGAACATGACCACCGACGACCTCAAGAAAATGTGGGAGGCGGCAGCTGAAGGCAAGGTTATGAAGTGGAGCGATGTGCGCTCTGACTGGCCCGATGAAGAGCTACGCCTTTATGGTCCCGGTACTGATTCTGGAACCTATGACTACTTCAAAGAGGCCATCCTGAAGAAGGAAGACACCCGTGGTGATTACACCGCCAGCGAAGACGATAACGTATTGGTGCTGGGCGTATCCCGCAACAAGAACGCTTTGGGCTTCTTTGGCTTGGCCTACTACGAAGAGAACAAGACCAAAATTAGTGCTGTTTCCATCGACGATGGTGACGATTCTAACGGCAGTGGCTTTATTGCTCCGTCCCCTGCCACGGTTAACAACAACACCTACTCTCCCCTGTCTCGCCCCATCTTTATCTATGTCAACACCGACATGGCTAAGGCAGAGCGTTCGGCAGCGCAGTTTGTGCAGTATTACCTAAATAACGCTGCCAAGCTGTCCGCCGAGGTAGGTTATGTGTCCCTGCCTGAGCAAGATTACAACGCTGCTAAGCGCACCTTCCGTCGCGCCATGCGCTAAAGGTTAGCTAATTTAGCCTCGATTTCACTTGTTGTGTGGAGTCGGGGCAATCGCGATTAATGGCTTCAAAACCTGGCGTCGAAACTCAAACATTAAAAAAACTCAGGCACTAATCAGAAAGCTAATCGCAGGATTATCGCAAGGTTTACTACACAGCGGATCACGGCACTGGCTACAGTGCGGGGCGAAATATTGGGCAAACGGCATTGGCAATCCAACAACCGTTTGCTGGGGCTGCTGCAAATTAGGTTACTTGAGACGCTGGCGGAAGAGACGGTATGGGAAATCGGTTAAAAAATTTTGGGCGGTGGTTACGAGAAGGGCTTACTCACCCCGTTACTGCCGCTGTGGCGATCGCTACCTTTGCCCATGGGTTAGTGCTAGCTATTCCCGTTCCGGAAACGAAAGAATCCAAGCCCGAACCCACCCCAAAAGAAACCATTAAGATCACATCTTTGGTTGCTACGGCTCCTCCTCCTAAGTCGAAGCCCAAGCTGAAAGAAGAGCAAAAGCCCAAGCCGAAAGAAGAGCAAAAGCCCAAGCTAGAGAAAAAAAAGAGTGACAAGTTGCAGGCGAAAAAGGCACCCACACCCACCCCTGCGCCAGTTCCTTCACCAGCCCCATCTCCCAGTCCCTCACCAACGCCAAGCCCACAAGCCAGCCCCACGCCAGAGCCCACCCCATCTCCGTCAGGTCTAGGTGAGGGCGGTGACGGTAATGGTGGGGATGGCGGCGGCAACGGGCTTATTTCGGTATTGAGGGAACAGATTTTAGCGCGATTGCTGAAAGGCTCTAACGACCCGACAGCAACGGAAGCCTACATGGACTCAGTGCCTGGAGAGTTGATTAAGGATGACCAACGACCGTTCTTTGTGACGGGCGAAGGAGCTGATAGTCAGCTTGTGGATTTGGCGGCGGATTCTTTAGCCATTCAGCAAATCCGGGTGGATGACGCTTATTACGATTACGTCCTACCTATTCTTACGGAAGACTTGGGCTATCTCGTAGAACCTCAGGATCCGGAGTACGGGGGAGCCCGGCTTTATTTTGCCGACAGTGAGGGGGACAATCCGCCTTTTTACTTCAGCATGGTGAAGCTGGGAAGTGGAACATTTTTGGTGATATGGAATGACGATCCACGGGAAACGGAAGGGTAAGATTTGATATGTACTTATTCTCTTGAGTTTTTAGTCCTTGTTATTTCGGAAACTGACTAAGGTTGCGAAAAAATCAGGCAAGTTTTCTTGATATATCTACTGTGTTACCCAGTGCGTCAATGGCAGTCAGATTTAAATTGGTACGAGCTTTACCAGGCAGAGGATTCATAGGATAGGCGGCAATGTCACGAGTAATTGATTGGCTATACCAAGGCGGACCGGTGATGTGGCCGCTGTTGGGCTTGTCCTTGGCGACGGCCACCATTGGACTGGAGCGAATGGTGTTTTGGCTGCGGTTTCTGGCCCAGGAAGAGCGTATTGTTCACGATGTGTTGGCGGCGGCTCGCTATAGCTTGTTGGACGCGGCAGAGCAGGCTACAGCGTTTCGCCATTTGCCCATTGGTCGCTTTTTGGTGGCGCCCCTAAAGTTGCGATCGCCCTCCCCAGAAACGTTCCGATTGGCCCTGGAAACGGCGGGGGAACGGGAATTTGTGGGCATGCGGAAGGGCGATCGCGTCCTCGAGACTATTATTGCGGTGGCTCCACTGTTGGGACTGCTGGGAACGGTGACGGGTTTGATTGCGACGTTTACCAACTTGGACATTGGCGGTGGCGCAACGGCTGAATCCGCCAGTGCTGCCGCTGCGGGTATTGGTGAGGCGCTGTTGACCACTGCATTTGGGATGATTGTGGCCATTTTTGCCCTGATTGTATTTCGAGCAATGACAATCCTTCAGGGGCAGCAGTTGGACTACTTCACCGAAGTGGGCAGCCGGCTGGAGTTGATTTATCGACAGTTTTGGTACGAGCCGGCTCAGGAAGGGGGAAATGGATCGACGGCGATCGCCCCAGACCGCGCCCCGGATACCTACGACACCCCCGTTCCCCATCCAGAGCTTAGGTAGGTGCCCAAATAAAAGCCTAAATTAAGTGCCTAAATTAAGCACCTAAATCAGTAGGCACTGAGTCATCTAGTCATTTTAAGGAGGGCGCCCAAATCACACGTTCAGCGTCCTTAAGGCGCTAAAGCCCACTATTTCTCCAATCCCCAATCCCCGTGCGTTTTAAACAAAGTCGTCAGTCTGAAATTCCTGAAGTCAATGTGCTGCCCATGCTGAATTTGCTGATGGGGGTGTTGGCATTTTTTGTGGTGATTTCCCTGTCCCTTAGCGGTTCTCAAATTGCCGGGGTACGGTTACCCAGCAGTGAGGGTGAGGATGGAGGCAATAGCGTATTTGACGAAAGCTCCAGCAAAATCCGCCCCCTGTCGGTGGGTCTGTCGGAAACGGGAGAAATTTTCGTGGAGGGGGAGCCCGTTGAACTGGCGGCGCTGGCTCCAGCTATTAGTCAATATTTTCAGGAAAACCCTGACGGTAGCGTTATTCTCCAGGCAGATAAGGAGATGAAATTTGAGGAAGTCAAAAAGATTTTGGTCACATTGAAAGATGTGGGAAGTGATCGCATCGGGCTGGCCTTCGAGCCTTAGGCTTACGGAGCAAGTCCTTAAATCGACGAAGCTAATCAGCAATAACGTAGAGCACTGATATAGAGCGCTTGCAAAAAATCGTGCCAGCAACTGGGGAACGGGCAACATGAAACGGGCAAAACTACAAAAGCGATCGCCAGAGGTAAACCTGGTGCCGATGATTGATGTGTTGATGACGATTTTGATTTTTTTCGTCATCCTCACCATGGTGATGGGGAACCAAAAGAAAATTGACGTTGCCCTGCCTCAGGATCCCTCGTCATCCCCAGCACCATCAGTGGATCCCACAAAACAGCCCCCCAGTCCGCTGGTGGTGGTGGTTAACCCAGAAGGGCAACTAACAGTGAAAGGGCAGGTTGTCGCCGACGAAATAATATTGGCATCCGCCAAGGAGCAACTGTCCAAACACCCCGACGCGTTGGTGATTCTTACGGGCGACGCTGCCGCGCCCTACGCCAAAATCCTTAGCACCATGCAGTTGCTCCAAACTTTCGATGAGAAGCGCATCGTGTTGGCTCTGGAGAAATCCCCCACTCCAGCAACGGAATCCAGCGATGCCGAAAACTAATTAAGCGTGCAACTAGGGAGAAGTCTTGGGGTTAGGGCGTGTCATCAATTAAGTGCCAGAAGCCTCACACAGTGAGGAGTTCACGCCCTTTCAAAGCAACGCATACTGAGGGCTGAGCCCCTTTTAGTTACTGTCTTTGGGATCTATGGTTGACTCTTGAATTAATAGAACAGTCAGCGATCCTAAGGGTCACCGTTCGCGAAGTGTGGGTAAAACCAACAGTTCAGATTCAGCTTCATTATGGGGCTAAAACTGTCCTGTTTTTGTCGAACTGATCGCAAAATGACAGCCCCTAAGCTGAAGCGATCGCCTCTTTTAAAGGCTTCCAACGGAGGGCGCGATCGCCACCCATTTCCACAATTACTTTGACCCGCGGCTCAATTTCCGGCAGCTTAACGAGATACTCCACTTCCTGGCGAGACAGCATAAAGCCCTCCAGAATCCACAGCACCAAACCCTTACTATCGTCCGGCAGCGTATCGAGCTGGGTTTGAACGATGGGCGGCACAAAATAACGTCGAATAGCCCGTTTGCCCAAGTGGGGCGGACGAACGCCATGGTTATCCATCAAAAACGAAGCCGGGTCTCCTAAGCCTCGCGCCGTCATGGGCAACGCCGCATATCCCGCCGCCCGCAGCCGTCGAATGTAGCGCCCTTCATAGCCCCCTTCCAATGGCACGTAAAACGCCAGCGCCCCTTCGCGCTCAATATCCTTTCGCAGCTTTCCGCCATTGGCGAGCAGGGCAAAAACGGTGTCTTGTAAAACTCCGATCATGGGTTGGGCGTCTCGTCTAGGACCAGGTAATTGTACGGACTCGATATATTGTTACATTCCGTTGTCCCAAAGTTGAAGCCTCATAAGTAATACGCTTAGAAATCTTCCGAAAAACCTATTTCTCATTTCAAAAGACTATGCCCATGGCTGTGAAACAGCATGGGCATCAAAGGAAGCATCAGCGCTTACTCAAACAAAGGAGTGGGCGATCGCCGTCATCAAAAACGACACCGCTAGGTCACCCTAGAATTGGCGCAGGAAGCGCAAGTCGCTGTTGTACAGGCGACGAATATCATCCATTTGGTGCAGCACCATAGCGAAGCGCTCCACTCCAAATCCCGCCGCAAAGCCCGTGTAAATTTCCGGGTCGTAGCCCACCGCTTTAAGCACGTTGGGATCCACCATGCCGCAGCCCAGCACCTCTAGCCAACGCCCTTTCCAGCGTACATCCACTTCCGCTGACGGTTCGGTGAAAGGAAAATAGCTGGCGCGGAACCGCACTTCCACATCGCCAAACATCTGAAATAGAAATTCCTCGATGGTACCTTTCAGGTCGGTAAAAGTTAGCCCCTCGTCCACCGCCAAAATTTCAATTTGATGGAACACCGCCGAGTGGGTGGCATCCACGGTGTCGCGACGATAAACCCGCCCTGGGGCAGCAATGCGAATGGGCGGTTCATTGTCTTCCATGTAGCGAATTTGCATCGCCGACGTGTGGGTGCGCAGGAGGTTGCCGTCGGGAAGGTAAAACGTATCCGCCATATCCCGCGCTGGGTGATCAGCGGGAGTATTTAGAGCCTCAAAGTTGTAATAGTCCGTTTCCATTTCGGTGCCGCTAGCCACCGTGTAACCAAGACCGACAAAAATATCCAGGGCCTTATCAATAGTGCTGTTGAGGGGATGCTTATGACCTTGGGGGCGATAAGTGCCGGGCATGGTCACATCTAAGGTTTCCGCCTCTAGCTGTGCTTGAATTTTTGCCGCTTGCAGGGCTTCTCGCTGCTGATCCAGGCTCCCTTGCACGGCTTTTTTGACTTCGTTGGCGATCGCCCCCAGCTTCGGCCGATCGGCGGGGTCCAGCTTGCCCATGCCACCGAGCACTTTGGAAATTTTGCCCTTTTTACCTAAAAAATTCACCCGAATTTCGTCGAGGGCATCAAGGGTTTCTACCGTGGCGATCGCCCCTTGGGCTTCCACTTGGAGGGATTGCAATTGGGACTCAAGGTCGGATACCGGCACAACCATGGACAAAATTAAGCGTAGAAATCGTTAAAGAATTGAACACACGTCAGACTTCAATAGTTTAGGGCATCATTGTGTGTGTCCCGCTGATTATGCCGATATTCTGTGAGCATCGCGATCGTGCCTGAGTCTTCCCCCTCCCCCTCGCCAACTTTAATTTTGGTGGACGGCCATTCCCTCGCCTTCCGCTCTTACTACGCCTTTGCCAACAGCCGCGAAGGGGGGCTACGTACCTCCACGGGTATTCCCACCAGCGTATGTTTCGGATTTACCAAGGCGTTGCTGGACACCATTACCGCGGAAAAGCCCGACTATTTAGCTGTCGCTTTTGATACCCGTCAGCCCACCTTTCGCCACGAAGCTGACAAAACCTATAAAGACGGGCGGCCGGAAACCCCAGAGGATTTTATTGAGGATATTCAGAATTTACAGGAGCTGTTAGCAGGCTTTAATTTCCCGGTTATTAAAGCCCCTGGCTACGAGGCAGACGATGTTTTGGGTACCCTGGCGAGTCGGGCGGCAGCGCAGGGGTTTCAGGTGAAAATCCTTAGTGGCGATCGCGACTTATTCCAGCTAATTAACGACGATCAAGGGGTTTCCGTGCTGTATTTGGGCGGTCGAGATATGCGGTCATCCCGGTATAAATCCTATCAAAGTGCTGAGGTGGTTGATCGGTGGGGAGTACGTCCCGACCAGGTAATTGACTTTAAAGCCCTCTGCGGAGACAAGTCAGATAATATACCTGGAGTTAAAGGCATTGGGGAGAAAACCGCCGCCAAGTTGCTCCAGGACCATAAAACCCTGGACGGAATTTACGAGGCGCTGGACCAGCTAAAGCCCGCTGCTCGTAAAAAACTGGAGGGCGATCGCGAGGCAGCTTACCATTCTCAGTTTTTGGCAAAAATTGTAGTGGACGCCCCCGTTGAGGTGGAGCTGGACCACTGTAAATTAGATGGCTTTGACCGGGATGCCGTATCGCCACTGCTGACCAAGCTAGAGTTTCAACGCTTTTTGCGAGATATCGAAAAATTGCAGGGACAGCTTGGGGGAACCCCCATTGAGCCGCCACCGAAAACCACCACCGGCGACCCCGGTCAAATGTCTTTTTTTGCCCCCACAGAAACCGAGGACACTACCCCCGCCCAGCCTAAGCTCAACCTTTCTACGGACATTGGCGTTGACATAATTGATACATCAGAGGCGTTGGCGGAACTGGTGGAGCAGTTAAAGGTGTGTGAGGGGGCGGTATCTTGGGATACGGAGACCACTGGGTTGGACCCGTTTCAAGTGGATTTGGTGGGGCTTGGCTGTTGTTTTGAGCTGCCCAGCTCTGTGGACGAAGGAGGCGAACCCATTATTTGCACGGCTTATATTCCGGTGGGGCACGCTGAGGGAAAACAACTTCCAAAAGAAGAAGTATTGGAAGCCCTACGGCCAATTTTAGAGGCGGGTGATCGCCCCAAAATTTTCCAAAACGCCAAATTTGATCGCAATATTTTGCGAGCTCAAGGGATTGCCTTAGACGGCATCGCTTTCGACACAATGCTCGCTAGCTATGTATTAAATCCTGACCGAAGTCACAATTTAACGGACCTATCTTTTCGGTATTTAGGCTATACCCCTGAAAGTTACAAAGACCTGGTGCCTAAAGGAAAAACCATTGCCGATGTGCCGATAGCAGCAGTGAGCCATTACTGCGGCATGGATGTTTACGGCGCTTTTCATTTAACGCCATTATTAAAAGCAGAACTGGTCAATTTTCCTGAGCTTGAAAAACTCTATCAAGAGGTGGAGTTGCCCACAGAGCCGATTTTGGCAGACATGGAATTTGCGGGAATTCGCATTGACATGGGCTATTTAGGTAAGTTCTCCAAACAGCTAGAAATTGACTTGGTTCGCATTGAAAATTCCGCCTACGAAGCGGCCGGAGAAACCTTTAATTTAGGATCTCCCAAACAGCTTAGTGAATTGCTTTTTGAGAAGCTTGGGCTGGATCGGAAAAAGTCTCGGAAAATCAAAACGGGCTATTCCACCGACGCCAGAACCCTTGAAAAACTAAAGGACGATCACCAGGTGGTGGAAAATATTGTTGAGTACCGAACGTTAGCGAAATTAAAGTCCACCTACGTTGACGCCTTGCCCGCGTTGGTAAAAGAGAAAACAGAGCGCGTCCACACGGACTTTAATCAGGCGGTCACTGCCACGGGTCGCCTATCGTCGTCTAATCCCAATTTACAAAATATTCCCATTCGCACCGAGTTTAGTCGTCAAATTCGCCGGGCGTTTGTGCCTAAGGATGGCTGGATTTTAGCGGCGGCAGATTACTCGCAAATTGAGCTCAGAATTCTGACCCATTTAAGTCAGGAACCGGTGTTGATTGACGCTTATCAAAATGGAAAAGATGTACACACGTTAACGACGCAGTTATTACTAGATAAAGAGGATGTTTCCCCTGACGAAAGGCGGCTAGGAAAAATCATTAACTTCGGCGTTATTTACGGCATGGGCGTCGCCAGGTTCGCCCGAGAAGCAAAAGTTTCTAAGATTAAAGCCCGGGAGTTTATTGATCGGTTTAACGAGCGTTATTCCAACGCCTTTGAATACTTACAGCTAGTACAAAAAGAGGCGATCGCCAATGGCTATGTCTCCACCTTATTAGGGCGTCGCCGGTATTTTGAATTTTCAGGATCCACTTTGCGAAAGTTACGAGGAACGCCCCCCGAAGCCATTGATTTAAGACACTTGAAAATTTACGGGCAGGGGGATGCTCAAGCGTTACGCGCTGCCGCCAATGCGCCCATTCAGGGATCCAGCGCCGACATAATTAAGCTGGCGATGATTCGGGTACAGGAGCTACTCAAAGATTACGAAGCGCGACTGTTGCTACAGGTGCATGATGAACTGATTTTTGAAATGCCCTTAGAGGAATGGATTGAGTTAGAAACCAAGATCAAGGACGTTATGGAAACGGTTATCGATATTAGCGTGCCCTTAGAGGTTGAAATCCATGGCGGCAATAACTGGATGGAGGCGAAGTAAGCCGCAATTTACGCGCCGTTATGTGAGTTAACGCATTAAATTCCATGCGCTAGATTGAGAAAAGACTCTACAGCACTCAATCGTGGGGAAAAGACATGGACCGGCTAACACGCGACTACATTTTGGCAGTGGATGCATCCAGCTCAATGTTGATGAAGTTGCCAGATGGGCGATCGCGCTGGAACGCAGTGGCAGAGGCAGCCTTCGGTTTAGCTATTGGCGTCGAAGCACTGGATCCTGATGGCATTGAAGTCTATACCTTCGCCAGCAAGGTCAAGGAATTAAACAATGTGACAGCCCAAATGGTGATGGACCTATTTGAGAAAAACCATCCCTTTGGTTCCACAAATTTGGCGGGGCTGCTTAACGTTGTCTTGCTGCAAAAGTGGAAGCCGGAAGTTCCCACAACGCTCATTGTGGTGACTGATGGACAGCCAGATGATAGAGCTGCTGCTGCCCAGGTTTTGATTGAGGCTACCAAAAAGATGCAGTTTGATGAGCAACTTGCCGTTAGCTTTATTCAGATTGGAAATGATCCAGGAGCAACAAAATTCCTTCAGTTCTTGGATGACGAGCTGGTGGGAATGGGAGCTCGGTTTGACATCGTCGACACGGTACCAGTGGAGTCCTTTGGTGATCGGTCCCTGGAGGATATTTTGCTGTCGGCGATCAATGATTGATCACTGCTGATTAGCCTCAGGATGAGGTTAAGTCTGATCCTTGCAGCAATCTCTGAAGAGCAGAGAATTGTGAAAAGTGGGTGAGCAAAGTTGACCAGAAGTCACACTAGTTAATGCACCGTCAACGTAATATTTCGTAGCTGTCCTCAGGTTTAGAGTGCGTTAGATTAAGTGGAAATACTGAAATAGCACTAACGACAGCGCGCTGATTAAAAGCGCCTTGGGGGAAGCGAATGCGTGACTACATTTTGGCGGTGGATGCGTCTAGCTCTATGTTGATGCGCCTGCCTGATGGGCGATCGCGGTGGACAACAGTCCTTAAGGCAGCGGCGCGGTTAGCGGCAGGGGTGGAAGATTTAGACCCGGACGGCTTGGATGTTTACACCTTTGCTACACGGGTAAAAAAGCTTGGAAATGCCACCGCTCAGGGGATCAGTGATTTATTTGCTAAGCAGGCTCCTTTTGGCTCCACGGATCTAGCTGGACTATTGAACCTGGTGCTACGTCCCTGGCGTCCCGAAAGTCCGGCGACGCTGCTGATTATTACGGATGGAAAGCCCGACGATGAAGAGGCGGCAATTCGGGAGCTGATTATTGCCACTCAGAAAATGAGCACGGAAAACCAGCTATCGGTTAGTTTTGTGCAAATCGGCGACGACCCTGAAGCCACCAAGTTTTTGCACTTTTTGGAAGATGAGCTGGTGCGGCTGGGGGCAAAGTTCGACGTAATCGATATTGTGACGGTGAATTCCTTTGGCGATCGCACCCTAGAAGAGGTGTTGCTAGAGGCGATCGAAAAGGAATGGGCAAAGAATTAAAAAAGAATCAAATCCCCAGGAAATGGGGTTTGCCCTGTAGATCAAATTTATACGCCAATTCCAAAAATCAACTTCAAAAAGCCAACCTCAAAAAAACAACCCAAAAACCAAATGCGACCTGAACTTATTTCTAGTTCAAGTCGCATTTTTTTCAGTCGGTAGATGCTGTTCCCCAATTATTGGGAGACTCTTGAGCGAACACGGTGACGACATACGCCGATTTTTCAATGCCTAGTTTTTAAAGCACTCACCAAAAAATCTTGGGCAAGAAATCGCAAGCCCTTTGGGAGCAATCGCGTTTCTGAGCCCATGTCGTAAACGCCACCAGTTTATCCTAGGCGCACACTTTCAGCTAAACAAAAGTTGATGAAGTTTCAGTCCCACGCTTAGTGATACCTGTCTGTTTCTAAAGTTTGCCGACTAAGTTTTCAACCAAAGACTCTGACGCCTCTTCCACAGCGTCATTCATCAGGGCACCTTCATTGTTGCTGCTCTGGCTGCCGCCCACTCCCCGGAAGGAGCCGCTGCCTTCATTGACTTCAACTTCAGCTTCACCTCGGGCAGATGCAATTACATCGCTAGTTGCGGTGTCAATTACCCGCGCCCGTAGCTGAACCCGAGCAATTTTCTTGTCGGAGCCGACGCGAATGCCAAAGGCACCACCGCCCGTCCGTTGGGTTTCAGCGGTGAACTCGGTAACGGTTCCCACCAAAATGTAGTCCACGCCTAGGGCATTACCGATCGCCACAGCAGAACTTACATCTTCGCCATCCCAGTACCAGCGGCGATCATCGCTCGCTACGGCACTACGATCAGTAACCCGCAGGCGGCCGTCTTCCAATAAATAATCAATGACGCGGGCGCTAATACCAGCCCCAGCGCGACCGTTGCCGTAAGAGCTCCAGTAGCGGTTTGCATCGGCAAAGTAAAAATCGAGGACAGCAATGCGCTTCTTCTCGGCTTTTTCTCGTAGGTTGATGGTTTCAGCCACGTTGGCTCCGGCGATCGCCACGGGAGTTTCGGTGGCAGCCATGGCAGGAAGGGCAACGCCGGCAGCGACTAGGGTGCCCACTAAGCCACGGGCTAGGCGATTTTGAACCAAGGTACGCAAAGTCATCATGCTGTTTGGGGTTTGATGTTTCCAATCAATTTTACGCAATGGTTCTACTAGCCACCAGTGACATTGGGCCAGTGGCTGTGGTGGTTTATGGAGCGTCATAGGGGATTTTGGACAAGTCGCAGCCAACGTGAGCCTATGGGATACCATCCTGGGCAGCGTCGCAAAGGGAAGAGTAGGGGCAAATGGTGCACGTTGACGCTGCGGGAGTGGGGGCAAAGTCACCGTGATAAATCTTCTGAATTAAGGGCTCAGCGCGATCATCAAAAGTGTCCAAGTCCTCTGCGGTGAAAATTTCTAGGTGGGGCGATCGCAAATAGCCCAGCACCCCGGTGGATCTTCCAGTGGCTCGCGCGTAGGCCCACACCTGCCAGCCATCAATGTCCCGGCAAGCGGTGTCCTTCCTCCCGGTTTTGAAATCCAAAATAAAGTCTTTGCCAATCCAGTCGGCGATGCCGTTTAAAGTCAAAGGTCCCACAGTGTGGCTAATGGGAATTTCCGAGGCGGCGGGGAAATCGCGGTAGGGGGAAAACAGGGGATCGGTCCAAAACGTTTCAGCAAATTTCCAAGCCGCTTGATGTCCTATTTCGCTAAGGGCAGGGGCATGGAGTTGCAGCCACTGGGGATCAGAATTTTCCAAGACAGCGGCGATGGGATCGGGGTGGTTATTGTCGTAAAAGCCCTTGTAAAGGCGGCTTTGGTGGGCCAGAAGGGCGTGGGTGACAATGCCCAAGTAGCGGGCAGAGTCCGGCTGATCGTTCTGGGGGAAATTCCCTTCATCATCAGTTGCCACTCCTGGATGCCCCGCCACAACCCGATATTCAAACCAGCGGGGACAGCGGGCATAATCCGCTAGGGACGTCACCGGAATATCGTTAAGTCCAGCGGTGCCTTTGCCCACCAGCAAACGATGGGGCGGCGGCGACGGCGTTGGAAACGTTGGATTAACCGGGTCGGCATTGGTGGCACCGTCCGGATCGCAGGGGTATGGTCGAAAGCCGATGCCCGCATTTTCTGCCGGTTGTTGCAGGGCTTCTAGGGCACTATTTTTCTCCGCAGGGCTATAGCCGCTCAAAATTAACCGGTCCCGCGATCGCGTCAGCCCCACGTAATACAACCGGTGCATTTCCGCCAAATTTCGCTGCTTTTCCAACGCCCGCAGCAGGGTAAGCAGGGCCGGCTGGGCGCTGGGGTCATAGCCAGCGTCCCGATACTCTGACCCTTCGTTATCGTCGCCAAATTTCCACGCCACCCCCAACGCGCGATCGCAGTACACCGCCGCTGCCGCTTTATTACCCGCCCCGTTCAACCCGGGCAAAATCACCACCGGCCACTCCAACCCCTTTGACGCGTGGAGGGTCATTAGCTGCACTGTATTTCCCGCTTCAATGGGAGGCGACTCCACCGGAATCGCCGGTCCCCCAAAGCCACTATTGGCATCGATTAGCCGCTGCACCTGGCGCACCACGGCGAAGGTATCCCCCGTATGCCCGTCCAGCTTATGGAGCAAATCTAAAAATCCCTGCCAGTCTGCCAGCCGGCGATCGCGCTCATTTAAATGGGTCCATGTGGCCGTGTAGCCCGTCAGTTGATCCGCCCGCAACAGCAGCCGCACCGGGGATAGCCTCTGGCGCTCCCGCCGCAGATGGGTCAATGTGGCGATCGCCGGTTCCAGCACTTCCGGCAATTTTTCCGCCGCCGCCAATGCTTCCAACTCTTCCCACCACCGCACCTGGGGACGTTCACCGCCGGGCATATCCGGCTCCATGGGGGGCGTTTTAAATTGCTGGGCCACCTGGAATAAAACGCGATCGCTAATAGCAAAAAAGGGACTGCGCAATAGGGCAACCAAGGCTAAATTATCGCGACGGTCTGCCAGAAATCGCAGCAGGGCAATGCCATCGCGCACCACAATGGACTCCAGCAAATTCCCCGCGCTCCCTAAAAACACGGGAATTTCCAACCCTTCCAACCCCCGAGCATAGCCCCCTAAATCCTTCCAGGTGCGTCCCAAAATCGCAATATCTCGATATTCAATGGGGCGCGTTTTCCCTAACCCTTTATCAAAGATTTTCAGCTTCTGATTGACGAGGTCTTGAATATATTCTGCAAGCTTCTCAATCTCCGTTTGGCATCCCGTATCTTTATTGACTTTCTTGGGTTCGTCCGCTGTGGATTTTGCAGAATTAAATAAATAAAAAGCCTGACAAAATGGACCCTCATGGGGCGATTTTCGAACGCCGTTTAAGTCTTGATGAAGTGTGCCTAGAATCGGCTTAAAAATACGGTTAATTTGTGATGTTAGGGGACCGTGGGTGCGAAAACTTTTCGTCAGACTGACGCGATCGCCCCCAATTGATTCGATGCGGTTTCGCCACTGTTGAAACACCTCAATATCACCGCCGCGAAAGCCATAAATCGCTTGCTTATCGTCCCCCACAATAGTTAGCCAAACCGGTTCTGGGCTAAGACTATTTAGGATCAGGCGATCGCCAACCAGTCGCTCTAAAATCAGCCCCTGGGTGGGGTTAGTGTCCTGAAATTCATCCACTAAAAATCCATGCCAGCGTTCGGCATAATATTCCCGCACCTCCCGCTTTTCCAATGCCCGCAGCGCGTACACTTCTAAATCGCTAAAATCTAAAATTCGCGATCGCTTCTTAGCCACTTCAATACACTGACTAACCCACTTAAATCCCTGATTTAGAAGGGGAAATAAATGCTCCAGTTCATCATCATATTCATTGGGAGACAAGGTTAGAATCCCTTCTTTTTTAATCCCTTTAATCGCCTCGCGAATCGTATTCAGCGCTTCTTTAACTTCAATCCAAAGGGCTTCATCCCACTGCTTTGGCTTCTTGCCTCCCGGCATTCGACCTTCAAGAATCAAATGGATAGCGTCAGCAATTTCTTCAGGGTTATTTCCTGCCTCTAAATCATCCAAACCCTCTGCCACTCTCGCCCGAATTTCTTCCAGTTTTCCTCCCGAAGGATTACAGGCACCAAACACAATTCCCCGGGCGTTTTGCCACGCAGGATCCCCCAGTAAATCCTCTAAGGTTTGCTGTCGTAACTGCTCCAAAACCGGCAGCCAATCTTGGCGCGATCGCCCCAAAGCGTCTTGGGCAGCCAGCGGATCCGCCAACATCACCTCAAAAATTTCCCGCACCTTAGAATAGGGAATTCTCTGGCACAGCTCGGGAACCTGGGATGGCAACCGAGAAAACGCACGATCAAGCTGTTCCTGTTGCCACAGGGCACCCTCCAGCTCATCCATCATTTGAAAATTAGGGGGAATCCCAGCCGCATCAGGATGTTCGCGACAAATACGCCCCGCCAAAGAGTGAAACGTGGAAATGGGAGCCGCCTCTAATTCCGCCAGCTCCTCCGAATCTTGCCCCAAGGTTTTGGCAATTTTTGATCGAATTCGCGATCGCAACTCCGCTGCTGCTTTTCGGGTGAAAGAAACCGCCACCACCTCCAGTGGCGACAGCCCCCGCTCCGTTAAATGAAATAAATACCGCTCCGCCAGCATATGGGTCTTGCCGGTGCCCGCCCCCGCCGTCACCGCCACCGAGCCCAAGGCAAAAGCCGCCGCCGCCTGTTCTTCCGTCAGCCCCGTTTCCGCCGCCAGCCGGGCAATGCGATCGCCCCCAAGTTCAACAGATTTATTGTCACTCAGGGACTTAATCTTAGGCGTCGAAACCATTACGAAGAACCACTCTCTATCGCCAGCTTACTGTGAACTCACTAAGTCCATCACCTGTTGGTGAAACAACTGGTTACGTTCCCGACATTCCGCCAGCGCATTAGGGTGCGCCTGAGCCTCCTCCAGATAGTTTTCCCAGCCTTTTGTGGGGCACTTATAACTTTTGGAAAGCTTTATTTTTATATTTATTTTATTTAGAAACGTTGTTTTAAACGGCTGCCATCGTATTTGGGGAATTGCCCAACTGGCATGGGGGTACAGCCCCACTGGATGTTTTAGGGTCATAAATTTGGAGGTAAAAGGAAACGCCAAAACCTTTCGCCCCAAAAGGGTTCCCCAGTAAGCACCGTGAAATGAACTAGTCAAAATGGTCTTTCCTGATCCCAGGAATTCCAACACTTTATCCATGGACTTTTCTGTGTGGTCCAAGGTGGGAATTCCTGGAATTTTAAGCTGAAATTTTTTGTGGGAATACACCACAAAATCGTGTTTTGTTACGTAATCTTTGTCGAAGGCAGGGTGCATACAGCTGGCACAGGGCACCCAGTATTGATTTTCTAAATCATCTCGTACGCCCACCAAATCCCAGCCTTTAACGTAGTCGTCGTAGGGAAAATCCAGCGCCTGCTGTTTAACGTTATTTCGGTACTCGGCCGGGGTACCCACCAAATTTTTGATGTTGTAGGATTGCTGACCAACTCCCCAGGCGATCGCCCCGCCGCCGGTGGGTTGAGACACTTTTTCAAACGCCGTACGAGCCGCTGTTTGAAACTGGGATGCCAATAATCCGCCGCCGCCAAACACACTATGAACCCTAACGTTTTCAGGCAGCTGCGCCAGATAATCTCGAATTTTTCCTGGACTGTCGGGAGCAGCGGCAAAGTCCCTAAGTTCTTGCAAATCCCATCGCTCAGTTTTTAGTCCAGGAAAATCAAAATACTCAAAAGGCGATGATAGATAGTCTCCTAAATTATTAGGGTCAATAACGTGAAAGTTAATCAGCGTATCCATTCAATCAATGCCTTTTGTATTTATTGCTTAGTCGCCTTTCTTCGGCGCCCCTTTTCCCTTGCCCCTTTCTAGTGGCATCATCGGCTAGTCATGGGCAAGCCAGGTCGCTACTAGTCCTTTAGTCTTCCCTTCGGAACTCTCCGGACTTCCCGCCAGTTTTTTGCAGCAGTTTGATCGATTCAATCACCATCGATTTTTCTAACCCTTTCGCCATGTCGTAAAGGGTTAACGCCGCGATCGCCGCCGCTGTCATCGCCTCCATTTCCACCCCCGTTTCCGCCTTGGTTTTAACGGTAGCTTTCACCTCGTATCCCGTTTCCACCGGACTAATGCCCACATTGATTTTGTGCAGGGGCAGGGGATGGCACAGGGGAACCAAATTCGACGTTTGCTTTGCTGCCATAATTCCCGCCAGTCGCGCCGTACCCAACACATCCCCCTTGGGTAAATTCCCCGCCGCGATCGCCGCCGCCGTTTCCGGCTGCATGGTGACTCGGGATATGGCGATCGCCTCCCGCACCGTTGCCACCTTGGCTGACACGTCCACCATTTGCGCCTGACCTTGGGCGTCCAGATGGGTTAGCGAAGAATCTTCCATAACTTTTCTCGTAGCTTTATTTATATTCGAAGACCCATGCTATACTTCTACAGCGCTGCAAGCGAAAGCGGAAATGCAGACGTGAAAGGGCATGTAGCTCAGTGGACTAGAGCACCTGACTACGGATCAGGGTGTCGGGGGTTCGAATCCCTCCTTGCCCGTTTTTGGTAAATGGTGACCTGGAAAAGGTTTACCTAGAAGACGTATGTGTTGTCTTGAAGTTGGTGGATAAGAGTCATGGATTAGAGCAGTTCCTTTTGAGTAAAGGAGTTCTTCTAATCAGGATTTTGTGGGCTCGAAGACGCCAATTGGGAAATATTGCGTTCCCAATTTTGACCATCGAACAATTGTGGTTTTTCCACCGCAAAGCTGCCGGGGTCTAAGCACCGCACATTCACACTGTAGCTATCAGGGTGCGATCGCGGCACGTAGAAAGATTTCACGCCGCAGTGTTTACAAAAATAATGTTTCGCGGTGCCCGTATTGAACCGATATTCCGTTAGGGCATCCTTTCCCTGGAGCAACTGAAAGCGATCGCCAGGCACAATCCAATGCACGTAGCCCACCTTGTCACAGATGGAGCAGTTGCACTGAATCGTGGATAAAACCTGATTCCCTCGCGCTTCAAACCTTACCCGTCCGCAATGGCATCCTCCACGGTGAATGACCGTTTCCCGAGCGTCGATGCGTTCCATATCCATATCTGTTCCGTGTACAGTGCTTGGGCGAACTTAAGCAACCTAGTCCAAGGGGTAGGAATCAAGGCAAAGTTAAGGCTGAACCCTGATTAAGGCATAAGATTATCCTAGGCAGCGTTTTGATATTGCAATTCAACCCTGCAACTCAGCCCTGCAACCCTTAATAATTCCGTCTGCTTCTCTTCTATGAGCCGTCCCGAGTCTTCTTCGTCCCAGCCGTCGCCCTCTAAGTCGCCACCATCCCCAACCCCCTCACCGTGGCAGTCCTGGCGAGAAAACGGCAAGGTAATCGGGATTGCCCTGGTGCTGTCGTTTTTGGTGCGCACCTTTATTGCGGAACCGCGATATATTCCGTCGGACTCCATGTTTCCCACTTTGCACGTGGGCGATCGCCTGGTGGTGGAAAAGGTATCCCAGTGGGTACGGCCCGTCCACAGCGGCGATATTGTGGTGTTTGAGCCACCGCCACAGCTTCAGGCATTGGGCTACGACAAAAATCAAGCTTTTATTAAGCGTATTGTGGCCACCGAAGGACAGCTGGTGGAGGTGCACGACGGGCGAGTATTCGTGGATGAAACGGCCCTTAATGAGCCTTATATTGCGTCACCGCCCAACTATGCTTTGCCCCGGATCCAGGTGCCAGAGGGCAGAATATTTGTAATGGGAGACAATCGTAACAACAGCAACGATTCCCACGTGTGGGGCTTTTTGCCTACGGATAACATTATTGGACGGGCTTGGCTGCGATTTTGGCCCGGCGATCGCCTAGGGCGATTGATATAACTGGGCAACGGGGATACCTTCCGGGAATATCGTTCAGGGAAGACAGCGCAGGGGAGAAGCAATGACAACAACGCAGGCGATAGGTGACGGCGCTTCGGGGCGATCACTACTGGGCGGCCGGTACCAGGTGTTGCGAGCCCTGGGACGGGGCGGCTTTGGGGAAACGTTTTTAGCCAAAGACCTGCAAATGCCGTCGGCTCGTGAGTGTGTTATCAAGCAGCTTAAGCCCCTCACCAGCGATGCGGCCACTTACAATTTGATTCGTGATCGCTTTGCTCGCGAGGCAGAGGTATTGGAAAAACTGGGGGAGCGATCGCCCCAGATTCCCCGCCTGTACGCCTACTTTACCGAAGGCGGCGAATTTTACCTGGTTCAGGAATGGGTCAACGGCGACACCCTGACCCAGCGCCTTAATCGAGAGGGGCGGTGGTCCCCGACGGCGGTGGATAACCTGCTGCGCCAGCTACTGCCGGTGCTGGAAACGGTCCATAGCTGCGGCATTATTCATCGGGATTTAAAGCCCGACAACATTATCGTGCGCCACCAGGATCAGCGCCCGTTTTTAATTGATTTCGGGGCAGTGAAAGAAACCATGGGCGCCCAAATCAACACCCAGGGCTCTCCCGTTAGCTCCATTGTGGTGGGCACTCCCGGCTTTATGCCCCCAGAGCAAGCGGCAGGACGGCCAGGTTACGCCAGTGATTTATATTCCCTGGGCTGGACGGCAATTTATCTCCTTACCGGCTGCTTTCCCGAAGAATTTCCTGCCGATCCCCACACGGGAGATTTGATTTGGTCCGACACCTTAAAAACCCTGCCGCCTAATTTGCGCGCCTGCCTGGAGGGATCCACCCACAGCTATCCCCGCAGTCGCTTCGGGTCTGCCAACGATATGCTGACCACCTTAATCGGTCGTAGCCCTGCCCCCCAGCCCAATCCGATTCCAGCCTCAGCCCGCCCCATTGCCCCGCCGCCGCTGCCCCCCTCCAGCGCAGCCGCCTATCCGGAAGCTCAAGGCAAATCCCAAGCCAAAACCGTGGCGTTGGGTCGTCCTGCCCCACCCCCCACGGAGGCGATCGCCCCACCCCAAAACCAGCGCCCCAACCAAAACCAAGCTCCGGTTCCCCATCAACGCCCCTCCGACGACGGCGGCAAAGGCGCGGGCAAGTTTGGTCAATGGTCGGGAATTTTAGTGGGCTTTGCCGCAGTGGGTGTCCTGGTGGGCGGCGGCTTAGCCCTATCCCAATGGATTAAAAGCCTGTCTCCCTATGTGGAAGCCCAGGCAGACGGGCGGTTAATTACTCCCGATGCCTATTTTCTGGCTGATGCCGCCTACAAAAGCGAAAACCGTGACCTAGCCCTACAGCGGGTGCAGGAGCTGCGCAGCCGTGGCTTCGACCAAGCGGGCTGGCTGTGGTACCCCGACTATGCCAACCTGGGCGATCGCGAGATTTATCAGGTGTTTGCCGGAGCGTTCAAAAAGCGGGAAGACTGTTTGAATTTGCTCAAGGAATATGGGCGCGATCGCGGTGACGCTTACTGTGGACGGGCCAGCACCAACCCTCAGGTACAGGTGGATCGGGTAATGGCATCGTCAGTGCTGCCCCAGCCGAGCCAGCCTCCAGAAACCACTGACGAGGACACCAGCGACACCGTCCAAGATAGCGACTTTGAAGATAACGGCATTATTGATGTGCCGGAAATTCCCTTTCCCGACTTTAATCTGCCGGAATTTGACCTGAGCAAGATGTTCCAAGATTGGCTACGGGACAATACCATTGGTCGCCTAAGCCCCAGCCCTGCCCCCACCTCTAGCCCCACATCCAGCCCCAGCGCCGCCCCTAATAACGCCACCCAATCCAACGCCTCAGCAGCAGAAGCAGGGCTGCGGCAGTATTACAGCGTTTTAAACCAGGGCAACTTCCGCGAAGGCTGGAACCGCCTAACGCCAGAGTTTCAGCGCAATTTCTCTGAAAATAGTTTTGATAGCTACACCGGATGGTGGACCCAGGTGCAGCGCACAGATGTCAACAGTATTACGGTGCTGGAAAGCAGTGCTGATGCCGCCGTCGTGCGGGCGCAGTTGGTTTATTCCCTGCGAAATGGGCGGCGATCGTCAGAAACCAGCACCTTCCGGCTGGTACGTCAGGGCGATCGCTGGCTGTTTGCCGATGTGGTTCAGTAGGAGCAAGTCACTCCAAGCGCTCAACCATAAAAGAACTCCATCTTGCTTTTCCCGATTGATCACTGAGAAGAAAAAAGTCACTGAGGAGAACAAAGGAACTTAAAACAGCGAGACGGATCAATTTTCGAACCCTTTCTATAGCGTCTACGCATAATCTTCACAAAACCAGCAAATAATCAATTTTGGATCAGTTGCAGGCGCATTTTTTCGGGGACGGTTCCGGAGTTTATTTCAAACTTTAATTATGAAGCCACGTTTCTTGGGTACTCTGTAAGTGAGCCGCAGAGAGAGATTGCGCTAGGGTTCACGCAACAACGAAACTAGGCACTCTCAAGTTCACTGTGTAACTGTCTCTGCGACCCATGCCTCTGGCAAACTCCTCCAACGCTCCGTCCAATTTCAGCACAACAGCGCTCGTTCCCGTTTTCAAACCTTCGGGTTACACACTCACTCTCGAATATGTTTCGGTTGCGGCATCGCTTGTAAGCGGCGCCGCAATTGTTTTAAGTCAACTTAGATCTTTTGCGCGACCCCCAAAAGTCCGAAAAGTAAGTGATTAGGTCTTGAGCAGAGTTGTTAGTGAGGCGTCGGCAAAGTCAACAGGACAACGAAATTTTCCAGGATTCGACTAGGGGATGTGGCTCCGTCAAACATTAAACCCAATAGTAAATGAGAATTGCAGCCTTTAGCCTGTGTGGTTCGAGAGGGCGTGCACTCCCACTGCGTCAAGCTCCTGGCGCCTAACTGAACACACGCCCTCGCGTTCAAAAGCGAAGCCCTGGGCAAGACTGAAGGGGCGTATTCAGCCTCGATCGCGTGACTCAAACTTGCCCTACTTTCTACCCAACTGGCGACAATAGCCCATCTTATTCAGCGCATTTCATTCAGCACATTTCATTCAGCGCATTTTCAACAAACCACTTGAGACTGCAATCAATCAACCCCAAAATCAATTGCCGCAAGCGTTTCACACCCAAATGTGTAGGACGAATACTCTCCACTGCGCATGGTTTCTCCATCGACGGCAGCCCCTATTTCAGGGAGCAATAAAAATCTCAACGAAGCCCAACTACCCCCTCAAAAAAAATGATCGCTGGGGCTTCTTTCAAGGCTTTTCAGACAATTAACTGGGATCAACGTTAAAACTCAAAAAGTTAAGCAGCATTAAGAAAAAACCGTTGAAAGATTGAGTTTGATCTAACGAAATAGGGGGATTTCACCCATTTAATCCCGAAGTAAATCTAAAGAATGCATTGCGAACTGATAGAAACGCCACGTTCTTAAATTGGCTGATCTAACGTGGAAGAGTAAACCTCATGCCACTGATCCATTATTCGTGAAAATTCCAAATGCGATCTTGGCAATGTTAGGTGGCATTGCCCTGACGCTCTTTTGCCTCTGGTTTAGCCAAAATAATCACCTGCTTCCCGTCCCCGCTAGTGCAAACGCTGGCGCAATTGATTCGTTATTTAATGCAATGTTGACTATTGCGTTAGGACTGTTCGTGCTGGTTCAAGGGGTTTTAATTTACGCGGGAATTCGCTTTCGTAAACGTCCAGGGGATGAAACCGATGGGCCCCCCATTCGAGGCAATATTCCCCTTGAAATCTTGTGGACTTCAATCCCGGCAGTTTTAGTGTTGGGAATTGCCCTTTACAGCTTTGAAATTTATAGCGAGATGGGGGGGCTAGACCCGATGGCATCCGGAGGCACCATGGTGGCCCATAACCATGGCAGTCATGGGGGAATGGCGATCGCCGCCACCATGGGCGAGGATTCAGCAGCAGACGCTTTGATGGATCTGGACTCAAAGGGCAAAGCCTTAGCTTATGGCGTTGGCGCGGGTCGAGATGAAGCCGCCAGCGCCGATCTGGACGTCGATGTGATGGGGCTTCAGTACGCGTGGATTTTCACCTATCCCGACACGGGAATCGTGTCCGGCGAACTGCACGTACCGGTGGATAAAGCGGTGCAGCTCAATATCAAAGCCCAGGATGTACTCCATGCCTTTTGGATTCCTCAGTTTCGCCTCAAGCAAGATGCGATTCCGGGACAGCAAACTTCTCTGCGGTTTAAGCCCACCGTGACTGGGCGCTATCCCATTGTGTGCGCTGAGCTATGTGGGGCCTACCACGGCGCCATGCGAGCAGAGGTGGTGGTGGATTCGCCAGAGGATTATGACACTTGGCAAGCCAGCATGGTGGCAGCGGTGGACCCCGCAAACAAGGTAACTTTGGCAGCGGCTACGGAGGATTTTCAGGCGCTTAATCCTAAAACGATGAGCGATCGCGACTTCCTTGAGCCCTACGGCAGTGAAATGGGGGTAACTTCCCAGAGCTTCCAGGGCTTGCCGCACCATCATCTTCATTAAGCCAGGTTTGGGTGGGGGTAACCGTCGCGCCTTGGCGACGGTTATCCATCATCCCTTGAAGCCATCTACTTATTGCCTGTTGATTTTATTGCCTGTTGATTTGATTTTTTTATTGACCGCAGCTTACTAACTGCAGCATTTTCTAACCCGTTAAAAACAGTCCTTCAGCGTTTAAATTAGCGTTCAAACTTTATGGCACAGTTACAAGTGCGACCGCTGGCAGAGGAGAACTTTCCAGAAAAAACCGGCGGCAACTGGAAAAAATACTTCACCTTTAATACGGACCACAAAGTTATCGGTATTCAATACCTGGTAACCAGCTTTATCTTCTTTTTGATCGGTGGCGCGTTGGCTACCGGCGTGCGCATTGAATTAGCAACGCCGGATGTGGATTTCGTTAGCCGAGAGCTTTACAATCAGCTCTTCACCATTCACGCAACGGTGATGATTTTCCTGTGGATCGTACCTGCGGGAACGGGGGCATTTGGTAATTACCTATTGCCGCTATTGCTGGGCTGTAACGATATGGCTTTCCCTCGGTTAAATGCGATCGCCTTTTGGATGATTCCCCCCGGCGGTCTGTTACTGATGGGCAGCTTTTTTATCAACGAAGGGGCAGCGGCTTCCGGCTGGACATCCTATCCTCCCCTGAGTTTGGTGAATGGCAAATCGGGAGAATTTATCTGGATTTTAAGCATTTTGGTGTTGGGAACATCGTCAATTTTAGGGGCGATTAATTTCTTAACCACCATTATCAAAATGCGTACGCCGGGCATGAAGTTTAACAACATGCCTCTGTTTTGCTGGGCGATGTTTGCGGCGTCTATTTTGATCTTGGTTTCCACGCCAGTGCTGGCTGGGGCGCTCATTCTTTTGTCCTTTGACCTGTTAGCAGGAACGTCATTTTTTAATCCATCGGGAGGCGGTGATCCGGTGGTGTACCAACATATGTTTTGGTTCTATTCCCACCCGGCGGTTTACATCATGATTCTGCCGGTCTTTGGCACCATTTCTGAGATCTTGCCTGTCCACGCCCGCAAGCCCATTTTTGGATATTTGGCGATCGCCTACTCCAGCCTTGCCATTAGCTTCCTAGGCTTAATCGTGTGGGCACACCACATGTTTACCAGCGGCACTCCGGCTTGGCTACGGATGTTCTTTATGATCGCCACCATGGTGATTGCGGTGCCCACAGGCATTAAAGTATTTAGCTGGCTCGCCACATTGTGGGGTGGAAAACTTCGGCTCAATAGCGCCATGTTATTCGCCATGGGTTTTATCTCCATGTTTGTTATTGGCGGGCTGAGCGGCGTGATGGTGGCGTCGGTGCCTTTTGATATTCACGTTCACGACACTTATTTTGTGGTGGCGCACCTACACTACGTGCTTTTCGGCGGATCGGTTTTTGGGCTTTACGCCTCCATTTATCACTGGTTCCCGAAAATGACTGGGCGCATGATCAACGAAACCTGGGGGCGCATCCACTTTGTGCTTACCCTAGTGGGCTTTAATCTATGCTTTTTGCCCATGCACTATCTGGGGTTGATGGGGATGCCTCGCCGCGTTGCTGAATATGATCCCCAGTTCGCAACGATTAACACCATTTGCAGCATTGGGTCTTATATCCTGGCGGTTTCCACCATTCCTTTTGTTATCAACGCCGTCGTTTGTTGGCGATCAGGTGAGAAGGCTCCTGCCAATCCTTGGAATGGGTTAACTCTGGAGTGGACTCTATCATCACCGCCGCCGGAGCATAATTTCCCAACGCCGCCGGTGCTTAAAACGGGTCCCTACGATTACGGAACGTTGGATAAGCGTGGCTCGAAGAAACGCCCCATTTCCCAGTTGCGCGCATCGGATATTTTGTCTAATTAACTGTTGTCCAATCAACTTCATTGAGGGGCATTTCGAAGGGCAATAAAAAGAGCAGCATAACGGGCAATATATCGCCTTAACCCTGTCTTTTTATCCCAGTTTTCTAGGCATTGCTTTTCCGATTTTGTTTTTTAGGAGAGTGATTGATCGGAAACTTTCTTCAGCGAAAATTTCCTGAGCATTTAAAGTTACTCTCCTAGTTTAAATTTGTTACTTAATTTCTGTTTTTTTGGAGTCCTATGCAGGGTTCAACGGTTAATTCAGAACAGGTGATTGCTGTCTCCCAAGACGGCCACGGCGGCCATTTAGAGGATCATCCAGATCATCGAATTTTTGGTTTGTTTATGTTCTTTGTGGCAGAGTCCTTTATTTTCCTGGGACTTTTTGCCGCCTACTTAACATTTCGTGCCGTAACGCCAGCCTGGCCGCCGGAAGGAACGCCAGAGCTGGAACTATTACTGCCAGGCGTTAATAGCATTATCTTGATCTCCAGTAGCTTTGTGATTCATAAGGCGGAAGAGGCGATCAAGGAAAACGATGTCAAAGGCGTTCAACTTTGGTTTGCCATCACGGCGGCAATGGGGGCGTTATTCCTGGTGGGACAGGGCTATGAATACGCCCACCTTGAGTTTGGTTTGACCACCAATCTTTTCGCCAGCACGTTTTACGTGTTGACAGGCTTTCACGGTCTCCACGTTACCTTTGGGCTGCTGCTAATTGGGGCGGTGCTGTGGCGATCGCGCAAGGAAGGGCATTATTCTGCCGATAGTAAATTTGGCATTGAAGCGGCTGAACTTTACTGGCACTTTGTGGACGTTATCTGGATTATTTTGTTTATTTTGCTGTACCTGCTTTAGAGCATTTTCTGGCAGCAATAATCCAACCAATTCTTTTGTGAAACCGGATGGCGATCGCCGTTCGGTTTTATTTTATGGGTATCCTCTTGGGACTTTCCTCTATGTCTTTTACGCCAAGTCTTCCTAAGCTTCCTAAGCTGAGCTTAGACACTGAAAGGCAGGCCACTGCGCCATTTTGAAACGTTTTAAGGCGATTCTTCGGGGTTTCCTTTACCATTCAGGTTCATCCCCACTTCCCCCTCCAACTTTAGAGAGTCGCCATGGCAGCCGCAGCAGAAGGATTAATTCTCGATTTTGTGACCGTTCTGGGCACCTCTGCCGTGGGAGGCTACGTGGCAAACCGCTGTAAACAGCCAGCACTGTTGGGATATATCGTCAGCGGCGTTCTGGTGGGTCCCTTTGGCTTCGCGCTGCTGACGGACGTGGTGGAGATTCAGGGGTTGGCCGAACTGGGGGTGGCGTTCTTGCTTTTTGCCCTGGGGGTGGAATTTTCCCTGTCCGAAATTCGCCGTATCAAAGATGTGGCCATCCAGGGAAGCCTGATGCAAATTGGGTTCACGGCGGGGATTACAGCGGGAGTCACCGCGGCGCTGGGCTGGGCAACGGGGGTTGCTGAGGCAATTTTCCTGGGGGCAGCCCTATCGCTGTCATCCACAGCGGTGGTGCTAAAAACCCTGTCGGAGCGGGGGGAAACGGGCACCCTTCACGGGCAAATTTCCTTGGCGATGTTAATTGTGCAGGATCTAGCTCTAGGGATAATGCTAGCCATGTTGCCGGCCTTAAATGAGCCGGAAAATTTGGGGGCGGCGTTGGGACTCGCCAGCTTAAAAGCAGGGTTATTTTTGGTGGTGGCGATCGGAGTCGGGCGATGGACGATGCCTCGGCTGATGAATTTTATTGCGGCCACAGAAAGTTCAGAGCTGTTATTACTGTCAACTATTGCCCTGTGTTTAGGGGTGGCTTTAATTACCCAGCAGCTGGGATTGTCCATCGAAATGGGGGCATTTATTGCGGGCTTAACTATTTCCGGAAGTGAGCGGGCAGATCAGGCGTTGTCAAAAGTATTGCCACTGCGAGATACCTTTGCCAGTCTCTTTTTTGCCTCCATTGGAATGTTAATTGACCCGCAGGTTCTGCTGGAAAACGCAGGGGCGGTAGTTGGCTTAGTGGTATTGGTGATGATAGGAAAAGCACTGGTGATTTTCCCCATTGTTTTGCGCTTTGGCTATTCCTTTAAAACGGCATTTTTAACGGGATTTGGTATTAATCAAATTGGAGAGTTTTCCTTTGTGTTGGCCTCCCAGGGAAAAGCCCTGGAATTAATCGACGATCGCCCTTACCTGTTGCTGTTGGGGACCACCGCTATCACGTTGGTACTAACGCCAATTTTGTTTGGCGTTGCCCCGGAAATTGCGGATCGCCTAGAACAAAATCCTTTTGTGGTGCGTTGGCTTCGACGGTTTGAAGCGCCGAAGGAACTTAAGTTGACGGACACCATTAAGGGGCACGTGGTGGTGGCTGGATTTGGGCGAGTGGGTCGCGTTATTGTGGCGATTTTGCGACAGCAAGGGTACCCGGTTTTAGTACTAGAAAATAGTGAGGCGGCTATCCGCAAATTGCGCAGTGATAATTTGCCGTTTATTTATGGGGACGCCCACTCGGAGCTGGTGTTAGAAAAAGCCCACTTGGAGAAAGCAAAAGCATTAGCGATCGCCCTTCCCGACCCCTCCAGCACACGATTACTACTACGTCATGCCCGCCAAGCCAATCCCAATTTAGATATCATTGCGCGGGTTCACGACAACAAAGAGCTGGATATGTTGGTGCGCATGGGAGCGGCAGAGGTTGTACAGCCGGAGTTTGAGGCAGCCTTGGAGCTCAGCACCCATTTACTAAATCAGCTCGGCAGCCCAGAGGAAGACATTCGCGATTTAATTGAGCAAATTCGCATTAGCCAATACATTAGCGTGCGATCAGAATTGCCAGAGCGCATCAAGACCTTGAATTAGCCAGTGTCTACACTGACGACCCAATGGCTATGGGGGCGGCCATCTTATTCGCCTGAAACGTGACCATTTTCCAAACCTGCACAGGGGGAAAATGACAGCTTAATAACTGTCTTGACCTGGGCAACTCCACTGTGGGGAACTCGACAATACCAACATGCGCTTTGAATAAATCAAGTAGGCGGTGATATAGGCTGAACGATTTATTGGGGCGTTCGTTCCTTACACATCTTACGCTTTGGAGAAACTTACCATGGCACGTTTTAAATCTGGTCTTAAAGGCGGAAAAGCGATCGCCGCAGTGGCACTAACCCTGGGCATGAACGTATCCACCATTGCCCCCGCCGTAATGGCTCCCTTTGCGATCGCCCCCGCAGCTTCAGCCCAAACAGTGCGGTTCCCTGACGTTTCCAGCAACCACTGGGCAAAATCCTATATTGATGCGCTGGTTTCCCAAGGCGTTTTAGCAGGCTTCCCCGACGGCACCTTTCGCCCCGACGCGCCGGTAACTCGCGCTCAGTTTTCATCAATGATTCAGGCGGTTTATTCTAAATCTCCCGTTCGTGGTTCCACCACCTTTGCCGATGTTTCTAACAATCACTGGGCAAAAAATTCCATTCAAAATGCCTATAAGATGGGATTTTTAAGCGGATATCCAGGTAATATTTTCGCGCCGGAACAAAATATCCCCCGGGAACAGGTTTTAGTGTCCTTGGCAAATGGATTGAATTATCAGTCCAATGCCGCTCCCAGTGAGGTTCTAGGTATCTACTCCGACCAGGGATCCATCTCTAATTTTGCTCGCCCGGCGATCGCCGCCGCCACCGAAAAGGGCATGGTGGTGAACTATCCCAGCCTGAGCTTCCTCAATCCCGGTCGCAATGCCACCCGGGCAGAAGTGGCAGCATTTCTGTACCAGGCTCTTCGCAGCGAAGGACGCGTTGGTGCCGTTAATTCCCCCTATATCGCCCGCTACAATGCCACGCCCCAAAACTATCGCCTCAGCGCGGGCACCAATTTGCCGGTAACCTACGCTCGCGATCAAATTGTGCTGATGCCGGAAGATACGGTTCCCGTTAGCTTTGTGACCGCCAGCAATATTACGACCCCTAACGGTCAAGTTTTGATTCCCCGTGGTAGTCAGGTGGAAGGTGAATTCCGTCCCGTTGACGGCAATTCCACCCAGTTCTACGCCCAGAAGCTGATTGCGCCCGATGGTTCTGAGCGGGCGATCGCGGCTAAGTCAGCCATTATTGAAACCAACCAAACCATTCGCAAGAACAGTGCCAACTGGGGTCGGTTGGCCAGGAATGCGGCGATCGGGACGGCGGCAGCGGCGGCCATCTCAGCAGTGACGGGCGATCGCGTGATTGCCACGGAAGATTTGCTAATGGGCACCGCAGCGGGGGGCATTTTTAGCCTGGCGCAGCGCTTCCTGGGACGCAACAGTGTCGACGTCATTGTGGTGGAGCCGGAAACGAACCTAAATGTCACCTTGGACGAGGACATTGTGATTACTCCGTAGTAATTACTCCGTAGTTTTCGCCCCTTCTATCCCAAATTCGTTAGGGTCCCCTACCAAATCCAGAGGCGTTTGCAGACTTGCCCCTCTGGATTTTTTTGATCCTAGGGTGACTTGAATCAAAACTATGACCGTTATGGGTGACTCTTGAATTAATAGAGCCTAGTAGAACCCTCAGCGATCGCTGACCGTTAGCGATCGCGAAGCGTTGGCAAAGCTAATAGTGGGAATTCAGCGTCTTACGTGACTCAAAATTGTCCTGTCTGTTTTTTATAGCACTGATCATAATAAGCGCCGAGAAGCGCCTCATTTCTGTGGACGGTAACCGTATTTTTGGCATCTTCTTACAGGGCATTGCCCGCCATCACCGCCAGTTGTTATCACCAAGGCAGTGAGCAGGTGAACAACGTGGCAAAGGGTAAGTCCTCCCAGTGGGTGTGTGGCGATTGCGGCAATATTGAGGTGCGCTGGTTTGGCAAATGTCCCGGCTGTGGGAAGTTTGGATCCCTGGTGGAAGAGGCGATCGCCCCCACCCCGTCCCCTAGCCAAATCAAAACATCGGCGGCGTTGGACAGCGGCGGTCAAACCCGTCGTAAAAAATCGAGAAAGGCATCCAAGTCCACCATTGCTGCCCAACCCCTGGGTGATATTACCGAGCATAAACAAGTGCGTTTTTCGTCGGGGTTCGCCGAGCTGGATCGGGTGCTGGGGGGCGGCATTGTGCCGGGAGCCCTGGTGTTAATTGGTGGTAATCCAGGCATTGGAAAATCCACGCTGTTACTGCAAACGGCCCAGGCGATCGCCAGCCGCACCCCGGTGTTGTATGTCTGCGCTGAGGAGTCCGGTCAGCAAATTAAGTTGCGCGCCCAACGGTTAGGAATTGGGGCGAATAGCAAGCAGAATGGCAAAGCTAAAAGCGCCGATCAAGACCTATCGCAGCATTTATATATTCTGCCAGAAACTGACCTAGAAACGATTCTTCTAGAGCTAGAAAATCTCGGTCCAACGGTCGCCATTATTGATAGTATCCAGGCTTTATTTTTTTCCTCGCTAACCTCTGCACCCGGATCCGTTGCTCAGGTTCGAGAATGTACCGCCGCCCTGATGCGCCTAGCAAAACGGGAAGACATTACGCTGCTAATTGTTGGACATGTCACCAAAGAAGGGGCGATCGCTGGTCCAAAAGTGCTGGAGCATTTGGTGGATACAGTGCTGTATTTCGAGGGTGATCGCTTTGCCAGTTTTCGTCTGTTGCGATCGGTAAAAAATCGCTTTGGTGCAACCCAGGAGCTGGGTGTTTTCGAGATGGTGGATCGGGGGCTGCGGGAAGTCTCCAACCCGTCGGCGCTATTTCTAGGCGATCGCGAAGAACGGGTTTCCGGCACCGCCAATATCGTCGCCTGCGAAGGAACCCGCCCCATCGTTGCGGAGCTGCAAGCCCTGGTCAGCCCCAGCAGCTACAGCTCCCCCCGCCGCGTCACCACTGGCGTCGGCTATAATCGCCTGCTACAAATTCTTGCCGTCTTGGAAAAACGTCTGGGCATTCCCCTCTCTCGCCTCGACGCCTACGTGTCCACGTCCGGCGGGCTGAGCGTAGAAGAACCCGCAGCGGATTTAGGCGTCGCAGTGGCGCTGGTGGCTAGCTTTCGCGATCGCCTTGTGGATCCAGGCACGGTGCTAATCGGCGAAGTGGGGCTAGGCGGGCAGGTACGGCCGGTGTCGCAAATGGAAATGCGGCTGAAGGAGGCGGCGAAATTGGGATTTCGGCGGGCAATCGTACCGAAGGGGCAGGGGGAGGCGATCGCTGGGCTGGAAATAATTGCGGTTTCTCGCTTAATCGACGCTGTTGCGACTGCTCTCGGGGGAACCCAGGATGTAGCGGATTATCCTGACGATTAGCTTGCGCTAACGGAAGGCAATGCCAAGTTGCCGATGCTATCTTGGACCTGAAACTGTGCGCTAGATCTGACGCGATATGAGTCCGCCCTTATCATCCCCAACCGACGCTTCCAGTGATGAGCTCTTGTGGGGAATTGCGATCGCAACCAACAAGTTATTAACAACAGCCGGCGAGCAAAACTCTGTCCAGGAAGCCATCAATGCACTGGGTCAAGCAACGCACGTTGATCGAATTTATATCTTTAAAAACCACCCCCACCCTGACACTGGGGAGGAGGCGGTTAGTCAGCGCTGGGAATGGGTTGCTCCAGGTATTTCACCCGAAATTGATAACCCAGATTTGCAAAATGTAGCCTACGAAGTGTTCTCTCCACGCTGGTATTCCATTCTTTCCTCGGGCAATATTGTTGCGGGATGGGTGGAAAATTTTCCTGATAGCGAACGAGAGTTTTTAGAGCCTCAGGGAATTCAATCTATCCTGGTTGTTCCGATTATTATCCGAGATCTATTTTGGGGACTAATCGGGTTTGATGACTGCCGTCAAAAGCGAATTTGGAGTGAACCCGCTAAAGCAGCATTGCTTGCTTTAGGAGGAACTGTTGGAGGGGCAATTCTTCATCAAGAAAGTGAAACTAAGTTGCGAGAGTTGAATGTATCTCTAGAGCAGCGAGTTGGTGAGCGAACTCAGGAATTGGAGCAGGAAAAGGAAAAAGCTGAACAGCGAAATCACGTTTTAGAGTCTACGTTACAGGCTCTAAAACAAGCTCAATCCCAGCTTATCCAAACTGAGAAAATGTCGGCTTTAGGGCAGCTAGTGGCTGGGGTTGCGCACGAGATCAATAATCCCGTTAACTTTATTGGTGGCAATATCAGTCATGCGGAAAGTTATTTGTTAGAGTTGCTAGCGCTTTTAGATTTATACGAGAAGAATTATCCTGAGCCGCCGGAGGAAATTTTTCAGGCAAGGACGCGTATTAATGTTGAATTTGTCAGGGAAGATTTCTGCGAAATTCTGGATTCGATGAAGCTAGGGACGCGCAAGATTACTGAAATTGTGCGATCGCTCAGGGTCTTTTCCCGGTCCGATGAGTCCCATCGAGAATGTATCGATCTCCATGGGCAAATTGAGGACGCGTTGACTATTTTACGGGTTAATATAACGAAAATTCAGATCATCAAAGAATACGAAGACTTGCCCCTGGTGGAATGTTATGCGGGACAGCTTAGTCAGGTTTTTATGAATATTATTAGCAACGCCATTGATGCCTTAGCTGAACAGGAAAATCCATCACTTGGCGATTCCCTTTCAGGTTGCGCTACGGGGGAGATTCGAATTCATACGCACACACTAGATAATTCCGTAATTGTTGAAATTTCGGACAATGGACCGGGAATGAGTTCCGATACGCAACTCAAAATTTTCGATCCGTTTTTTACAACTAAAAGTGTCGGAAAAGGAACGGGATTGGGGATGGCGATCGCCCATCGAATCATCACACAACGCCATGGTGGATCATTGCTTTGTAATTCGGAATTAGGGAAAGGCACAACATTCCAGTTGACGATTCCGGTCCGTTTATCAGATGCTACGCCACTCGAAAATATTGTCTAGCTCAATCGTTGGGTTGAGGGATTATGCCCAGTGAACGGCATATGAAGTTGATCCATTGAACAAACACCTATCTGGCAGATGATCCAGGCGGCGATAGATTGAATTATGTCGAGGGGAATAGTGAAGGGCTGCAAGTATTGGCTCCGAACTGCTTGGAGAAGGGATGGACTAGGGCTGGCGGGACCGGTAAAACCACCGCTGCCGAGATCATGGCAGACGATTTCACCCTCAAACCCTACAAAGGAGGGTAGGAAATCTCGCCTCCCAATGCAGTAAATTCCGGTCCCGAAATCTGACGCCCCAGTTTGTCGTACTCAATATCCACTGCCTCACTTAAAATCTCCATCGTAATTGCTCCACCTGCATCTGCGGCTAAAAATGCTGCTGTTAGGGCAATGTTGCGAATATTGCCGCCCGTCACATTGAGCTTTGCTAACTTTTTATAACTCACGTCCTCCAGCGGTGCCTGCTCCGGAAAGACCCGTTGCCACATCAACAGCCGATCGCCCTCCACCGGCACGGGGAAATCAATCACGTAGCGCAACCGTCGCAAAAACGCCTCATCAATGGACTTTTTCAGGTTGGTTGTAAGAATGGCGATGCCCGGAAACGTCTCCAATCGCTGAAGCAAATAGCTGACTTCCTGATTGGCATAGCGGTCCTTCGCCTCCTTTACCTCTCCCCGCATGCCAAACACCGCATCCGCTTCATCAAACAACAGCATCGCCCCGGAGCCTTCCGCTGCATCAAAGACCCGCTTAAGATTCTTCTCTGTCTCGCCGATGTATTTATTGACGATATTGCTTAGGTCAATGCGATAGCAATCCAACGCCAACTCTTTGGCAATAATTTCAGCGGCTGTGGTCTTCCCCGTACCGCTATCCCCTGCAAAGAGTGCTGCTAGTGCTAAACCTCGGTCCTGCTTCTGAGCAAAGCCCCAGTCTTGGTACACCTGATTCCGTTGGCGAGCGGCAGCGACGATACTTTGGAGGCGCTGGGCAAGTTTTTTTGGGAGCACCAAATCATCCCAGGAGAGTTTGGTTTCAATGCGCTGGGCCAGGTCTTCCAGGTGGGGGCGGGCGGATTGGCGACAAGCTTGCCAGAGGGATTTGCTGAGGTCGGTGGGAGAACTGTCTGTGGGGAGTTGCTGGGCTAGGGTGGCGATTTGTTGGGGGGTGAGAGGGAATTGGTCGGCGATTTGAGGGAGAGTGCCGTTAAGGGAATTCCCTTGTTCACCCAAGCAGTGTTGCCAAATTAATTCCCGCTCCTGTGAGGTTGCGGGTGGTACGTCGTAGTCTTGGCTGGTTGATGTGGAGAGTTGTAGCTTTTCTTCCACCGACAAAATGACGGGGCTTTGCCATTCACTGAGGAGGGTGTTGAGGGTGGTTTGGGTTTCGGGTTTTGTGAAGTCTGCGTCTTGACATTCGAGCAGCAGAACACTTCCAGTGAGGCGGGCAGCGCGTTCCCAGCGCCGGGCGAGGTTACGGAGCAGGCGGGGGTCGTTAATTAGGGTGGTGTTACTGCTGAAGCTGCTTAGTTGGGCAATATAGATGGTGTAGCCCTGCTGTTCTGTAGCGGTGTGGGCAATGGCGCGGTGGGCTTGGGGGTCGTTGCCAATCAGTTGTTGGATATTTGAAAATTGGGGTTGTGTCCAATGCTGACTTAGGGTGTGGGCAAGTATGGCTTGGCTTGGGGTGAGGGGAACGGAAGTGTGGAGCTTCAGGGGTTGGGTGAAACCGTCGAGTTCCGGGTCGTGATGGGTTTCGCCGATAAGCCAGAAGAAGAGGGGGCGATCAATGCTGAGGAGGGAAAGGCTGAAGGGTTCGGCGGTTTGGATGTTGAGGAGTTGCCAGTGGAAGAGGGGGGAACTGCTGTTGAAGGCTTGCCAGGTGGGATCAGGCAAAAGCTTGAGGGCAAGGTCTGGGGTGGGCTGGTTAAGATTGTTGCCTTGGAGTTGAGCGCAGCAAGCACTGGTTGCAGGTTCGAGTTCGAGGGCGGCGCAGAAGAGAATGACCCATTGCTCGAAGGGGGAGATCTTGAGTCGCTTAGTCAGATGCTGGAGGGTAGATGGGCGTGGATACTCGTGAAGTTCGTTGAGGGTAAAGAGTTCTTGCAGAGGAGGAAGTGATGCTGAGAGAGTCTCTTCCTGCTGGGCAGCGAGAAAACCTTTTAGGAGTTGATTAAGCAGTTGAGCAAATGTGGTGATTATGTTCAGATCGTTCACTATGTTCTTATATTTGAATATTGAGCACTGAATGGTTGGAATGCTCATAACAAACGCACCATCCCAATAAACACGCTCTACTGCCCTCAACATTAGTGCCCCGGGAGTTATTAGTATGGGCGATTTTGTAGCTTTAGATACTAGATTTTATCATTTTTTGTGAGCATGCGTTTGTTCTTATGGAACGCTGCCGAGGTTAAGGTATTGGGGCTGAAGATCAAGTTCAGTTTCAGAAAACTGATGTTTTTTGTCTAATGTAATAGATATCAATCTCTTTTAAGCTAGTTCCATCCGTGTAGTTATTTACTCTCTACTACTGCCAACAAAAATATTCTATGCATCCCTCATGATTGAGAAATCACAACAAAAAAACCTATTCCAAGAGCCAGGCAAGCAACCACTAAAAATGTCCACAACATCCAAAGCTCTAGCGCTTGTAATCTCACAAGGGTTGAAATCCCTATAATTACAGCAACTACTCCAAAGAGAATCGGCAGGAGGATCGATAATAAACGCATGTGCAGACGTCTACCTAAAAAGGTTTATTTCGAAGTCAATTATAAGCTGCCAGCCAGATATGGGTCTTGTTGAGTAGACAACTACCTTTCGAAGTATCTACTATCTGTTAGTCCATGGATTTTTTAAGTTGTAAATCACTTCCTTTCTAAACTGAGTCCAGCCGCAGCCATAGCACCGAAGAACATCCCAATGTGACCAAAGATTACTGCTATCCCAAGAAGACCAAGGCAAACCCCCCCGAATGTCTGAATAATAGGGGCTAACGTAGATAGCATCAGTCCTGCACATGAAAATCCTACACCGGTACCCAAACCTATTAATAGCTTGTATAGAGGATGGTCAAAAACACTGCCGAGCTTACTCCAGACTATGTCCCAATAACCTGGATCTTCCTCGATTTTCTGAGCTGCTCTTCTAACCGATTCAGCTTCGATAGTCGCCACAGTATCATTAACTACTTTTTTTGCGTCTTCAATCTTTTTCCTGATAGTAGCTGTCATCTCTGAAGGTTTGAGATTTGCCGATGGCTTTCCAAACATCTGCTCCCATAGCTCAGACAACCACTTGCTTTGACCTTCTGCTGGCTGCTCCTTCTTTTGTCCTTCTGCTGGCTGCTCCCTCAGCTGAAGCCTCTTTTCTTTCTTACTGCACTCACTGCACTTTGCCTGCAACCCTCCATCAGTATCCCTACTCTGATCATGGGAACTTACACTTGATGAAGCCGATGTCGTAACAATAGGCTGGTTTGATGCCAGCTTATCGGCGAAATCATCCGCCTGCTTCTCATAGCCACCACGAGTCTGCTCATTCAAGTTGAAGTTCTTCAACAATCTCCCCTGCAACACATGCCCAATCTCATGCTCAAACGTTTTCGGGGCAGCTCCAGATCTAACCGCTACGTTCTGCCTATCCGTAACACCGTCTAACCCATTACTTGCCAAAACAGAGTCGACATTAGAGCCAGTGTGAACCTTTACATCGCCAAGGTTCACATCTCCCCCCGCCAGCTTTTCATACTTTGCCATCAGCGCAGCTGGTAAGGAGCTCCCTCCTCCCTTAAACGCCTCCGCTGGGCTCACTGGTTGCTCTTTCGCTTGCATCTGCTGCCGCTTTCCTTGCAAGCCAGATCGCCCCGACCACTGCCGCCCCAGCAATGGACTCAAATTACCAACTTTGTGCGTCGCTTCTTTGCCCTGCAAACGAGCCGCTAATCCACCGTGCACTGGTGGAACAAACGTAGCTGTGCTTGAACGAGCAACTTTTTCAGCGTACATGGTGACCTGCTAGGGCTAAAGACTTATCTTTATTGAACAAAGGTTAGCGAACTTCACCCTTCCCTGTCAAAACAGACCAGCACTCGTTGACGGAGAACTAAGCTGTGAGATGGTCGCCCCCAAGCCCTCCCAAACCCCCAAATGAGCAACCATCTGAGCATTGCTACGGTAACAATCGCCCTCAAGCATATGATCGAACACGAAGTCTCCCGCGACTTCCCAGGCATTGCCATCACCATCGACAAACCCCAAGCTCCGGACAAAATCAAAAGGTCACTGATTAACCTTTTCCTTTATCAAGTTACTCCCAACCCCGCCTGGCGTAACGCTGACCTGCGCACTCGTCGCCCCAAAGGTGGACTGATTCGCCATGGTCAAGCGGGAATCGACCTCCACTTCCTCTTCACCTTTTACGGCGACCATCTCAACTGCATTCCCGAACAACTTTTGGGCAGCGTCCTGCGCGCACTAGTGGACCGCCCTATCCTCACTAACGACATGATTGAAACAGCCCTTCGTAAACAGCGCGACCCAAACCTAAACCAATCCACTCTCCAGCAACAGGTACAAACCATTCGCTTTATCCCCAGCGAAATGACCCCCGACACAATTTTTCGGCTTTGGTCAACTTTCTTTCAGATCCCCTACAGCCTCTCCTTTCCCTACCAAGCCAGTGCGGTGCTTATCCAGGGGGACCGGGCTGGTCGAGTTGCCCTACCGGTGAGACAAAGGGCAACCTATGTATTCCCCTACCGCCCCGTTATTGAGAATATTGAGCATATAGTCAACGGTAAAAAAGAACCACGTCTAACCACCGTCACCCTTAACAGTGAACTACGACTCTATGGAGGAGACTTTGGTACGGCTGAGGATACCCGCGTTCAAATCGGCAAAGTGCGTATCCAACCCCAGAGCATTTCTGATCGGGAGATACGGCTAAGGTTTGCTGATGTTCCAGACGAGGAACGTGACCAAATCCAGGCAGGCATGTCCAGTATTCAGGTGGTGCGTCTAGCTTTAGACAAGCGCTCCGATGATGAGTCGGAGATAGAAATGGCGGTGGAATCCAATGCAATTCCCATAGTGCTTTGTCCCCAGATTGCCAGCTCCGATGATGTTCGCCTCCAGAGTTTGAGCTCTAACGAAGAGGACGACAACCCACTCTATTCTGCACTAGTAAGCGTTCAACTAGACTTCTGGCCGTTTCCCAATCAATTAATCTACCTGCTGCTATTTGGTGTTTCTGAAGGGGTATCGGGAAAGACAGCAATTTTCCGAGCCGATAAGCGCTTAAGCCAAGACGATGGGGTGGAGTTTACCGTATCAGGACTGAAGGCAGGGGAGTATCTGGTGCGGGTTCAAATTGATGGGGCAGAGAGTCCCCTGCTGTGGGAGGAGGAGCAGAAGCAATATTCTGGACCTCTTCTGGTGATTGGTTGACTATCGTAATTGCCTCACCCATACCTGCAACCAAAAGTGCTGCCGTCAGAGCAGTGTTGCGAATGCGACCCCATGTCATCTTGAGATTTTTGAGCTTCGCAAATGGTTTGTGATTCACGTTTGCCATAGGTGCTTGCGGGGGAAAGACTTGTGGCTGCATCACCAGGCGATCGCCCATCGAATCATCACACAACGCCATGGTGGATCATTGCTTTGTAATTCGGAATTAGGGAAAGGCACAACATTCCAGTTGACGATTCCGGTCCGTTTATCAGATGCTACGCCACTCGAAAATATTGTCTAGTTTAATCGCTGGGTTGAGGGATTATGCCCAATTGGCAGTGTATGAATTTGATCCATTGAACAAATAATGTAATGCATCTGGCGGATAATCCAGGCGGCGATGGATGATTTCGAGGGGACGGTGGAAGGACTGCGAGTGCTGGGATCTGGACTGCTTGGAGGGGGGGTGTGGACTAGAGCTGGCGTGACAAGGCGCTCAAGTGTTTGGTATTGAAGGGTGCGATGCAAGGCTTTGCGATGGTTATGGTTTGATCAACATGCTCCGATCACTGAATATTTCGCTGTTAAGGTATTGGGCAAGCAGCTACTCCTCAATACCGTTCGTGGTATGAATCATCACTCCACCTCAGCGTCTTCGTCTAGCCACGCTCTTCTGGAGGGAATTGCGATCGCGACCAACAAGCTTCTGACCATTCGTGATCATCACGACGCGGTGCAACAGGCATTGGCGGCTCTAGGGCAATCCATCCAGGTTGATCGCATCTACATCTTCGAAAATCACCCTCACCCAGAATCTGGAGAGGTGTGCACGAGCCAGCGCTGGGAATGGGTTGCTCTTGGGATCGTCCCTGAAATTGATAATCCGATCCTGCAGAATTTGTACTACTACGACTTCATTCCTCGCTGGTACAACTGGCTAGGCCGAGGAAAGGTTATTTCTGGATTAGTTGAAGAATTTCCAGCAAGCGAGCAAGAGGTACTAGCCCCCCAAGGAATTCAATCCATCTTGGTGGTACCCATAACGATTCGAGACCTTTTTTGGGGGTTTATTGGCTTCGATGATTGCCACAGAAAACGGATCTGGAAAGAAGTGGAACAAGCAGCCCTACTTGCCTTGGGAGGGACCATTGGTGGGGCGATTGTGCAGCGAAGAAGCGAAATCCAGATGCGCGAGCTGAATGATGCTTTGGAACAGCGGGTTCGCGATCGCACCCAGGAGTTACAGGCGGCGAAGGACAGTGCGGAAGAGCTGGTTCGCGATCGCACCGGAGAATTGCGAGTGGAAAAGGAAAAGGCGGAGCAACGGAGCCAGATTTTAGAAGCGACGTTGCAGGAATTGCAGCAGACCCAGTCTCAGCTAATTCAAACGGAAAAAATGTCGGCGTTGGGGGAGCTGATTGCGGGGATTGTCCATGACATTAACAATCCCGTCGGCTTTATCAATGGCAATTTATCCCATGCTGAAACTTACCTAGCAGAAGTATTCCAAGTACTGGCTCTGTATGAGCAGCATTATCCAGAGCCCCCCAATGAGATTCAAGATCTGCGGCAGGATGTGGACTTGGATTTTATTCGGGAAGATTTTCCTGAAATGCTGACTTCCATGCGGCTGGGCACGCAGCGGATTGTGGAAATTGTGCGATCGCTGAGACGGTTTTCCCGCACCGATGAGACGTATCTACAGGCGGTTGATTTACACGGGCAGTTGGACGACACTTTAACTATTTTGAGAGCACGTTTGAAGGGTAAGTATCCCATTCAAGTGCTGAAAGAGTATGGTGACTTGCCACCGTTGGAATGTTACGCCGGGCAGCTAAGCCAGGTGTTTATGAATATTTTGAGCAATGCGATCGATGCCATTGGGGAAAGGGCAGACGGGGCAACGGAGCCCTTTCAAGGAACGATTACGATTCGTACCCACAGTGCAGGCGGCAAAGTGATGCTGGATATTTCCGACAATGGGCTGGGGATGACGACGGAGACGCGAGAACGGTTGTTTGAGTCTTTTTTTACAACTAAGCCCTTAGGCAAAGGAACGGGTTTGGGGATGGCGATCGCCCATCGGGTCATCACAGAACGCCACGGCGGCACCATTTCTTGCGCCTCAGAGCTGGGACAGGGTACGACGTTTACGCTGACGTTGCCCCTGGAAAGGGCGATCGCCGGCAAGGCCAAAGTAGCTTAAAGCAACGGTGCAATAAAGCAACGGTCGAACCACCTCCCAAGGGGAAGTAACCTTGCGAAAAGATCCATCGGAAGAAAGCTGGTAGTGTGTGCTATTAGAAAAAGCTCCTTGCAAAGGGGAGCCGATCTCTTTTCGTCTTTTTCCCTACCTACACCGCCATGTCCTTAGCCGAAAAAAAGCAAGCCATCATTGATCAATACGGCGAGTGGACAAACCACAACATGCACCTAGGGGATGGGCTATATACGATCGCCTCGGATCCCACGCCATCGGAGCCAAAGCTACGTCGAATGACCCAGGTGGTGATGGATCATTTTGGGGGATCGGTGGAAGGGCTGCGGGTGCTGGATCTGGCCTGCTTGGAAGGAATGTATGGGCTGGAGCTAGCCCGCCAGGGAGCTTCGGTGGTGGGCATTGAGGGGCGGGAAGCCAATTTGGCAAAGGCGCGGTTTGTGCGGGATGTGTGGGGGTTAAATAATATTGAATTTTTCCAGGACGATGTGCGTAATTTATCGTCAGAAAAGTACGGCACCTTTGATGTGGTGTTTTGTTTGGGCATTTACTATCACCTGGATGCGCCGGATGTTTTTAAATTTATGGACCAGGTGGCGTCCGTTTGCACTCGGTTGGCGATCGTGGATACCCACGTAAGCTTTACGGCGGAAGAGCAGCATCACTACAATGGGCTGGAAATCTGGGGGCGCAACTATCACGAGTTTGATGCGGAAATGTCCCAGCAGGAGCGGGAAAAAATCCTGTGGGCGTCGTTGGATAATCCGAAAAGCTTTTGGCTCACTCGCCCGTCCTTGTTTAATTTGATGGGGCAGGTGGGCTTTACGTCAGTGTATGAATGCCATCAGCCCCTGGTGCAAAAGTTTGTGGAGATGCGTCGGGCAAATTTGAACGATCGCGCTACGTTTGTGGCGGTGAAGGGGCAATCGGTACAGCTACGGTCTTCCGCGTTAAGTAACAATACGCCCGGATCGCTGTGGACAGAGGCGGTATAAATTGTGGTATTGATTATTGCTTACAGCATTGTAAATTAGCGCTTTAGCAAAGCAAGGCACGCCGCATATGGTTGACCGGTTTTGGAATAGGGGGCTGCTGGGGCTTCTGCTGGTGCTGAGCGCTGCCGTCGCTGCTCCGGCTGGAGTGGCGGGGAGTTTGCCTGATCCGGGGCGATCGCGACTGATTGAAACCCAGGGCAATCCTAGTGAAGAAGAGCTAAAAAACAGTCCCTGGGCGGCGCGGGTGACGGAGCAGGAACGGGAGGCACAGTTTTTATTTGATAAGGGCGTGTCTTTCTATCGACAGGGGTTACTGCCTGGGGCAATCCAGGAGTGGAAGGCGGCACTACAGCTATTTCGCAATTTGGGCGATCGCGCTGGCGAGGCAGATACCCTGAGTAATTTGGGGTTAATTTACGAAACCCAAGGCAAATACCGCCAGGCGATTATCCACCAGGAGTCGGCGCTGGCGCTGCACTTGCTGTTGGGTGATCGCTACGATGGGTCGCAAAATGCGGAAAATTCGGCGCTGGCTTACTATGCCCTGGGAAATTACCGGGAGGCGTTGCGCTTACAACAGCAGGCCTTGGCGTTGCGTCAGGAGTTTGAACAGCACCCTCGATTAGCCACAACGCTGCGGATTTTGGGGGCGATGTATCAGGTGCGGGGACAGTACGCCCCGGCGATTCAAGCCCAGGAACAGGCGTTGGTGCTGGCGGGGCTTCAGGGAAATTTTCGCGAGATGATGTTGTCCCAGCGCGGGTTGGGACGGGCGTATCACCAGCTGGCCCAGTTTGATCGGGCGGTGGATTTTGCGAGGCGATCGCTGACGTTAAGTCGGCAGTTGGGGGATAAGTCGGCGGAAATTGCCGCATTAAATGATTTGGGCAGCAGCTATTTTCGCCAGGGACAGTTGGAGCCAGCGCTAGAAGCTTACAACCAGGTTTTAGCGTTGCAGGGAACAGGACAGGGAACAGGAAATCGCGGCGATACGGCGGGAGCTTTGGGCAATGTGGGGGCGGTACAGGCGGCCTCGGGGGACTTGGCGAAGGCGGCGGATACTTATGAACGCGAGTTAACCCTAGTGCGACAGGCGGGAAACCGCCAGAAGGAAGCCGCCAGTTTGGCTGACTTGGGGTTGGTGCAGGCGAAACGGGAGAATTATGAGGGGGCTATTGATTTTTATTTGCGTGCCCTTCAGGCGAACCGCCCGGTGGGAGATTTGGTTCAAAAGTCGCGCATTTTGACCCGACTGGGACAGGTGATGGAGGAGCTGGGGCGGCTGGAAAAGGCAGAGGCGTTTTTGCGCCACAGCGGGGAGATTCGCGATCGCCTGGCGGCGGAGCTCAATAACGGCGATACCAATAAAACCGTGCTTCTGGAGGAGCAATATCACACCTATCGCCTGCTGCAAAAGGTGCTGATTGCTCGCGATCGCCCGGAAGAAGCCCTGGAAATTGCGGACCGTGCCCGCTCCCAGTCTTTGGTGGAATATTTAGTCGCCAGTGACGAGGACAAAGGTGAAAGCCGCCAGCCTTTGACCGTACGCCAAATGCGTCGCCTGGCTAAGGATCAAAAAGCCACTTTGGTGATGTATTCCAACTTAGGAGACACTCAGCTTTTGGCATGGGTGGTTTCTCCCGCAGGCAAAATCACCCTTCATCGAATTGACCCCAGCCAATTGGGGCTATCCACAGCGACGGCAACGGCTCAGGCGCGATTTGATGCTAGCAACCCTATTGGGGAGGCGATTGCCCTGTGGGCAAACCAAGTGCGGAATGATACGGGCGACGAGTCCAGGTCAGGGATTTCCAGTGTGGTACCGTCGGAATCTATCGGCACCGGTTTACGGGACGGCTACCGATTATTGGTGCAGCCCATTGAATCGTCCCTGCCCACTACTCCCGGAGCCAAGGTGATTATTGTGCCGGATCGGGAGCTCGGGCTGATTCCCTTTGGTGCTTTAACCGATGATAATGGCGTGCCGGTGGTGGAGCGGTTTGCGGTGTCCATGGTGCCGTCCCTTAAAACTTTGACGGCGTTAAACACCCGAGGCGCGACTCGCATCGGCAGCGAAAGTAGTGAGCTAGTGGTGGGAAATCCGGCACCGATGCCCCAGGGGCTGTCGCCGTTGCCGGGGGCGGAACAGGAGGCGATCGCCATAGCCCAGCTCCGCAAAGTATCACCTTTACTAGGAGGGGCGGCAACGGAGGCGGTGGTGAAGGAACAATACTCTGAAGCGCGATGGCTACATTTTGCCACCCACGGCACCTTCAATGACAACGGCGGCAATGACCTCAGTAGCTGGCTAGCGCTGGCGCCTTTGGGAAATCGCGAGGATGGAATGCTGTCTATGGGGGAAGTGTTTAATTCCACCATCAAGGCGGAAATGGTGGTGCTCAGTGCCTGCGATACGGGGCAGGGTCGGGTCACTGGCGAAGGAATTATTGGTTTGGCGCGGGCTTTCTTAAAGGCGGGCAGCTCCAGCGTGGTGGCGTCATTGTGGAAAGTGCCCGATGATTCTACGGCGCTGCTGATGGAGACGTTTTATAAGGAACTGGGCACGGGCAAAGGTAAGGCGGAGGCACTGCGGGCAGCCATTCGCACCACCAGAGCCCAATATCCCCACCCTCGAAACTGGGCTGCGTTTGTGTTGATGGGCGCATCCTAAAAAGGCGCGAGACTTTTACTGGCTGATGCGATCGCCCTTTAAGGCAGACTGGTTTAAGCCATTGTTATGGGGGGTGATGCCCCGCCCTCACCCACGTAAGATAGGTATAGGCAATGGTAAATGCGTGTGCAACTTACGGCGTTACGAGGTGGCGGCAATGGGGGTTTGGGGTGGAGCGATCGCGATCGGGCTACTGCTGGGGACTCCCTTTGGGGCACTGGCTCTGGAGCCCCAAAGGGTTGAAGGTAAGCTCACCACTGATAATCCCCAAATTGAAGACGGAAGCTACGCCGCCGTTTATGAATTCCAGGGGCAACGGGGCGATCAGGTTGCCATTGAGCTGGACAGCGACGACTTTGATGCCTATTTGCTGCTGCGTTTTAACGAAGAAACCATCGCCCAAGATGACGACAGCGGCGTTTGGCACGATGCCCTAATTGTGTTGGAACTGCCGGCGGATGGCACTTACCAAGTGGTGGTCAATACGGCCAGCAGTGGGGAAGTGGGGCACTATCGTTTGCACTGGCGACCCGCCACTGACACCGATTCCCAGCGGCAGGAAGCTTATCGATTACAAAGTGAGGGGGAAGCCAGCTACCGCCGCAACGGCTGGGATGCGGCCATTGAATCCCTCCAACAGGCCCAGGTCCTTTATCAGCAGTTGGACGATGCCCGAGGAAAAGCCTATGTGATCAATATTATTGGGCTGGCGTTTAACGATAAGGGAGAGTACGACCGGGCATTGGCCCTATTGGAAGAATCGCTGGCCATTAGTGAGGACATTGATTTTATTACGGGGCAAGATGCTGCGTTGGGTAATATCGCCAACGTATACCAGCGGCGGGGAGAATTTGAGCAGGCGCTGGGCTATACCCAGCGAGCCTTGGCGTTAAGTCGCCAGATGGGAAACGTGGGCAGCGAGGGAGTCAGCCTGGGGAATTTGGGGTTTATTTATGATGAGCTGGGGCAGTACGCCAAGGCGTTGGAGTATTTGCAGCAGGCGCTGGATATTAGCCGCCAGGTGGGCGATCGCGCCACTGAGGGCACTTTGCTAAACAATATCGGTCTGTCCTATGACGACCAGGGGCAACACCCCAAGGCGCTGGAGTATTTGCAGCAGGCACTGGTGATTCGTCGGGAATTGGAAACGCCGGCGGACGAGGGGGCAACCCTGAGCAATATTGGCGTGGTGTATGTGAACCAGGGAAAACTCGATTTGGCGCTGGAGCATTTTCAGGCGGCGCTGGCCCTAAGTCAGCAAGTGGGCGATCCCTTCGCAGAAAATACCGTCTTGAACAATATTGCTCTGGTATATAGCTCCCAGGGCAAAGGGGCGCAGGCCCTGGAGTTTTACCAACGGTCCCTAGCTATTAGCCAACGAATTGGCGATCGCGCTGGCGTCGGCACGGCTCTCAATAATTTGGGGTTGCTCCATAGCGAAGACGGGAATTATGAAGCGGCGCTGGAGCATTTGCAGCGGGCGTTTAGCCTAATGGAGCAAATGGGTGATCGCCTAAATATGGGCACCACCTTGGGTAACCTGGGGCAACTTTATGCGGCGCTGGAGGAGTATCCCAAGGCTGAAGCTAAATTTCGAGAAAGTGTGGCCGTGTTGGAAGCGGTGGAGCGAGATTTACCCACGGCCGACCAGTCCCGAATCGCCTTTTTTGAAACCCAGTCCTATATCTATTCCTTTTTACAGGGCACATTGTTAGCCCAGGGCAAAGCAGGCGGGGCACTGGAAATTGCGGATCGCTCCCGAGCCCGTTCCCTCGCCCAGTTTCTCAATCCATCCACCACCGAACAACCGCGATCGCCCCTCAATTTGGCGCAAATTCAGTCCATGGCGCGGGAAAAAAACGCCACCTTAATTGCCTATTCCATTAACTACGAACAGCTCAATATTTGGGTGGTGGATCCCTCGGGCACGGTCACCTTACGCCAGGGGGATCCCGCCGCCGCTGGGTTGTCCTTTGAGGCGATCGCCTCCCAAATTCAGCGATCCGCCAGCGCCCCCGCTGATATCAGCGGATTTTTTTCCCAGGAACAGTTCCGCATTAGCCTCAGCAGCTTACGGGGTGGTGAAGGCAGCGCCTGGCGCGGGGAACCCAAGGATCTTAAGCGAGCCTATCAGCTATTGATTGAGCCTATCGAAGATCTACTGCCCGATGGCGAGTCGGGAAATCGCCTCATTATCGTGCCTCACCGGGAACTGGGCACCGTGCCCTTTTCGGCGTTGATTGATGGGGGCGATCGCTTTCTGCTGGATCGGTACGCCATCACCGTCACCCCGTCCCTGGATATTTTGAACGCCGTTCAGCAAAAATCCCCCACCGCCACCGGCAGCCCCCTAATTGTGGGCAACCCCAGCCCTATGCCCGAGCAACTGTCCCCCCTCCCCGGTGCGGAAGTGGAAGCCCAGGACATCGCAACGGCCCTAAAAACCACCCCTTTAATTGGCAACCAAGCCACCGAAGCCACCGTTAAACAGCGGCTGGAAAACGCCAGCATCTTGCACTTTGCCACCCACGGCATTGTGGCCAACAGCGATCGCGATATTCAAGGCAATTGGCTAGCTTTAGCGGAAACCGGTGGTGGCGAAGATGGCAAGTTGACGTTAGCGGAAATTTTTAACAGTAATCTCAATGCCCAGCTCGCCGTGCTTAGTGCCTGCAATACGGTGAGCGGCGAGGTGACCGGCGAAGGGGTGCTGGGGCTAGCTCGAGCATTTTTAAAAGCCGGCGTGCCGACGGTAATTGCCAGCCTATGGCAGGTGCCCGACGAACAAACTCGCATTTTAATGGAAGCGTTTTATCAGGAGCTGTTGGCGGGCAGAACCTACGCCGAAGCCCTCCGCATCGCCCAGCTAAAAGTGCGCGCCCAGTCCACCAATCCTCGCAACTGGGCTGCTTTTATGGTGATTGGCGATGGCGATCGCACCCTTAGAATCCAATAGAAACTAAGACTAACTTTAAGTCGCCAATCTAAAAAACAACCAGCTTTTCAGCATCGTTTATCAACAGAAAGCCTTGTCGACTGTTGGGTAAAAGAGAACAAAAGACGCCTTAGTAAGTTACGCATTTCTGATAATACCAATTCTCCAATATTGCGAGATAATTGATGAACATTGATGGTGACGCT
>CALGDE010000095.1 GCA_937883785.1 uncultured cyanobacterium | reverse complement strand
TCGTAATTACAGATTAACCTCCGTTAGCTTTCTTACTTTTCAGACGTCCTCTGAGTCCATCTCTTGCAATTAGCATGATGCTATCTAGGGGCTGAGTTACTTCAACAACTCCTCGAACATCTCCAATTTTCCAGTCTTTTCTTGGACTTTTGGCAAGGGTATTGTGGCACGCCACACAGCTAGCGTTCATCGTGATGGCTTCAGCATATCGGAATGTCAGTTTATTATTAATATGCTCTGTTTTATGGAAAGATTCAGTGGGATTTTTCCTCAAATATTCCAGAGCATCCCACTCAAAAGAGTCCTGAGGACCGCCTGTTTTAATCCGATTTGGAAAGGGATAGTCGCTATATAGCCGAAATAACATTCCTTGAGTGCGATCGCTCAAAGCTTCACCCACTTCAATGGTGTAGGTAGCAGGGTTGGGAATGGCTCCTTCAACGGTATGGTACTTTGCCATAACGCTAACATTCTCCCGAGCCTGAACACGTCTAACAACTTGTTTACTGTAGGTTTCTCGAGCCGTATTTAAGGTTCGAACCGCAACCCGCGCGAATTGCTCTGCCTGACTTTCAACCAGCCGAAAAGATAAGTTATAGCTACTAATTATTCCAACGCCAAAGCCAATAACTATCAAGGCTAAAAGGGAGGTAACGATATTGTCTAAAAAGACTCGGTGAAGTTTTCCAAGCTTAGAAAAGCTTTCCTTTCTAGATGTATATAGCCTCTTCAGACCACTCAAGTATTTACCGGGCATTGGATTCATCGAAAAGTCTGTTAGGCAAGAGAAACTCAATAACTTGATGAATGCAAAATCAGCAAGCTTTCAATATTAAAATTTTGTCAATGTCCTTTATTTGGATGTAATAAAAAAAGCACCCTTATTGCTTTCAAGGACGCTTCTTCACACTTGTTACTGCTTATAATAATCCAAACCAGAACTTTCCCTGTCTGGCGCAATTTTTCAGTTGCTTTCTAGCCCAGGGTAGAGGTAAGACGATCCATTCATCTCAGCAAGGCGCGATCGCCGCTTACCCTCAAGGCGCTTATCATGCCGCCACTGGTACCAACTAGTGGAGCTGCGTACCGCAAGCCAGAGCAGCATCAAGGCAATCAGCCCCCCTTGGGTTGGTGCATCAAAGGCGAATAACACCAGGAAAATACATAAAGCATCTTGGGCAAAAATCGCCCACATGGGTAGTCCCTGTAGACGAAAGAACCAACCCACCTGCACCAGTTGCAACACTAAAGCTAACGCCCCGCCCACAATCCCCATCATCACCGTCAACCCGTTGGGCAACCGGGTCGCCTGCACCAACGCCATCCCCAAAACGGCGCCAGCAAGGGGGCTAAACACCAGCTGCACCAACTGCAGAATCCGCTGTCCCAGAAACTGCTTCGAAGCAAACAGTTCAAATAAGGACCAGCTCACTAAAACACCAATAACAATATTGGGGGATATGGCTGATAAAATCGGCACTCGCGACCACAGGGTTGCGCCTTGAAGAAGCCCAATTAGCAGAAGGGGCAGCGCAATACGCATTCCCCCAGATGCCGAGGCGGCAAGTACGGCTAATAGTTCAATAAGCACAATTCAAACCCTGATTGATAGCGTTAGCGAGTATGTAGCCTGGAAGCACTGGGTTGGGCAATCACCAGCCCCAGCAGTGGATGCAGTGTTTGTGATGCGTAATGGGCACAGAAACAATAACGAAAGACGTAAGGGGGACCGTGTAAAAAGCGATGCGTAGAAACTAATAACGTGCGGGAGTGCCGTAGTGCAGCCCTATCAAGAAAACCGTCGATTAACGAAGTCAGGCTTCCCTGGGCTGCTATTTCTACAATATTTAAAATGACGAACCGCACAGAAAGTCTTTGAGTCTCCCCATTGCAATCGTTACAAATCAGGGTCATGTAGTACAGTTTTTTAGATGCAATCTAATAAGCAATTTTTCCGGTAGCTTTAGAAGACTGACACTTCAAAATCGTTGATTAAATAGGCTCTAGATTTTTTACCCCCTAAATCAAATTTACCCAAAATTTTGGGGGCAATAACAGAGCCTCAGAATGATTTTGAAATCTTGAAATACTAAGGGCCGCCTTAAATGTCTTGTATAAGCCCTTATCTTCACCCCAGAATTTTCGTTGGTTATGCCAACGCTGTGAGGGCAGCTAGGTGAGATGATCGGCTCTTGAATGATGACCCTCAGCGATCGCTGAGGGTCATCATTCGCGAAGGGTTGGCAAAGCCCATAATGGGGATTCAGCTTCGATTTTAAGTGACTCAAAACGGTCCTATTTCTTATCGCACTGACCGTAAATTTCAAACTTAATCGCTGCTAAAGGTCGGCTTCCGAGATGTCAGTGCCATAGCGAAAAAAGGCGTTGCAGAATTAGGAGAGGAAGTCAGGATGGCGGAGTGGTAGTGGAACCT
>CALGDE010000094.1 GCA_937883785.1 uncultured cyanobacterium | reverse complement strand
CTTGATGATGCGCAGGTTAGCTAATTAAGATTTACTTTATAAATTAGCTCTTAAGGTTTAATCCCCAGCCGTTCTTGTTTTGATAGGTATGAATCTTTTGATAGGTAAAGCGTTGGATAGGTAAAGCATTGGGAACTTAACGGATTGATCCTGCTTAACTTGACGCACGCTTGACCCAAACTTGATCCAACGTTTGTCTCTAGCTTTCACTAACCTTTTTTATGGGCTGTTCTCTCTCGTCGTGGCGGCGGTAACTCCTGTCCAGGAGGGTAGTATAAATCTTCAAAAAGCTGCCATCCCGTTTGCTGAATAACGTACTCATGGGTACTCAACCCCTTTTCCTTCGCCGTTTTTACAACGTCACGGTATTCCAGACCAAAAGACTCACACAGCTGCCGCTGCCGAATCCCTTTTGTTGCATCGTTTCCGTTGGACTCAGCCATAAAAACCGTATGTTGCATTTCACTTCGCAATAAATATTTTACCAGCCATCAGAATCAACCAACACAGTCAGCTCATGTGAACGTATTCATCAATGCAAACTCGACGATAGAGACTCTAAATCTTAAGAAACGTCTTATTTCCGTCCGCCTAAAAAAAAGTAATTAGCATGGAAGTATAAGTCCGTTAGCAGTAAGTATTTTATGGCTGAAACTATGGCTAATCAGGGAACAGCGGTTGGGCTAAAAGATGTGCCGGAAACAATGCTTTGGACGCTTCATAACCGCGCCACTGAGGCAATGCGTAGCGATCGCATTTTAACGGACCCCAAAGCGGTAGAAATTTACCAAGAGATTAACTACGATTATGAGCGTAGCTTTGGTAAAGCTGACCCAGTTCATGCCTTACGATCTTTGGTGTTTGATCAGGCGATCGCCCAGTTTTTAAAGCAAGCTCCCGACGGCACCATTGTTAATTTGGGAGAAGGGCTTGAAACCCAGCGTTTTCGAGTATCGGATTCAAGCGCGTTGTGGCTAACGGTGGACTTGCCGGAAGCAATTCAAGCCAGAGAAAAATTTATTGAGCCTGATGCACGTCATCCCCACTTTTCCCTATCCGCATTGGATCGACAGTGGTTTGAATCAGTTCCTAAAGATAAGCCCGTTTTTATTACGGCCCAGGGGCTGTTTATGTATTTCCCTAAGAATGAAGTTAGGACATTAATACAGGATATCTTCCAGACTTTTGACTCGTGCTGTTTGATGTTTGATACGATTCCCCGATGGTTTTCAAAGAAGACCACTTCTGACGAAGGATATGCTTTGACCGGTCATTACGTGGCGCCAAAGATGCCTTGGGGAATTAATCGAAACCAAATCAAATCAACTCTTTCCCGCTGGTTAAACAACGACATCACTATTGAAGATGTTGGCTACCCCAGTTTTACCCGAGGAATAGGGTGGAAAGTTTTTACAGCGTTTTCCTCTCTTCCTATTCTTAAAGACATTACACCCACCATTATTAAAGTGAGCTCAAATAAGATTTCGAATTAGTATCCTAATCAAAGCTTGGAATTGAAGTTCATATTGATTCTTGAGGTTATATATTTCTGAAATCATTCCCTAAAACTTATTTTGAGGGTGGAATACCATGGCTCAAATTACAACGCGAAACGCCCTGAATTTACAAACGGCACCGGGACACCAAGTTTTGGCTAAGGCGGGGAAAAAGCTGCTGCGACCGGGGGGACGACGGGCAACGGAACAGTTGTTTCAGTGGGCAAATTTCCAGGCTGAAGACTCTGTATTGGAACTGGCTGCAAGTTTTGGCCATAGTGCGATCGCCCTGGGCAAAAACTATGGCGTGAATGTCGTTGGTGTGGAGCGAAATACCGACAGCGTTTCCATCGCCCAAAACAATATTGAAGCTGCAAATATTGCCGACCAAGTCAAGATTATCCAGGGGGATATTACCCAGCTAGACGCCGTTTCTGGCACCTATGATTTTGTTCTTGCAGAGGCAATTTTAACCATGCAGTCGGCGGCGACCAAAGCCCAAATTCTGGCGGGTATTCATAATCGTTTAAAGCCAGGCGGGAAATTTCTATCTCACGAGTTGCTGGTGCGTGGTGACGACACTAAAGCGGTGCGGCGATCGCTGTCTTCTGCCATTCGAGTCAATGCTAGTCCCCTGACGGAAGACGAATGGCGCACTGCCTTTGAAACTGCTGGTTTAGAGGTTAAATATCAGCATATTGGCGTGATGGGATTGCTAAATCTTGACCAGCTACTGCGCGACGAAGGCTGGTTAGGGACGTTAAAAATTGGTTGGAATACGCTAACGCAACCCCAGCTTAGGCAGCGAATTTTATCCATGCGTAAAGTATTTCACGATTATCAAGATCAATTGGGTTACATCGTGCTGTGTGCCCAACGTTCAGGAGACCTATCATGACCAAAACTTTGCTGAAGGTATCCCCTTCCCATCTGCAACTGAAAGACGCTGTTGAGTATCCCCAAAGTGGCTTTCTAGCTAAGGGAGTACTGGAGGATGATGCCTGTAAATACACGTTGCTTTGCTTGGCAAAAGGTGCGGCGATCGCTGAGCATTCAGCACCTCGAAATGCAACGGTTCAAGTGATTGAAGGAACGGGGATTTTAACTTTGGAAGGGGAAGACATTCCCCTAGAGCCGGGCGTATTTATCGTAATGCCGGCGCGATCGCCCCATTCCCTAAAAGCGGACAGTGACTTGGCATTTGTCCTAACATTTTCGGAATGATTTTTGCGATATTCCTAGAGCGCTAGCTTAGAGTACTCTTCTGGATGTAATCCGTAGGAACTACAACCTTTGTAAATACTGATCTCAAGTTTAGTTGGTGGCAGTTTCGGGTTTGAGAGGACTGGGATAAGAGGATTATTTGCTATGGAACCTTTTCGGTTTAATTTGTCGGTGAAGCCAGTGGTCAATGAGAAGCTGTCTGCTGTTGTCCCCGCTCTATTTAGCGAGACTGTAAATAGCAATTTACGAGTCAAGAAATGGTTGAAATGGCTGCGACCCACCGTTTCTCACCACCATGGTGTTTATGTGGTGCTGCTGGTGTCGTTCCTCACTGGAGCGGCGGCGGCTCAACATTGGTCGATCGCCACAACGCTAGTGTTGATGTGTGCTTTGGCGGTATTCCAGGCGGAATATCCTCTATCCCTTCAGCTACAAAATCGCCGTAGCTGGAAACCGAGGTATTTAATTTGGGGTGGAGTTTATGGGGCGATCGCCACAGGAATTGCTGCTTATTTGTACCTGCAAACGCCCCTTTTACTTTGGGTTTATCTTGGGGCAATCGCCGCACTAATTATTGACGTCGTTTCCATTCTTTATCGGCAACAAAGAAGTCGAGTCAATGAATTAATGACCTTTGCCGCCGTTTGCTTATCGGCTCCTTTCGCCTATGTGGCTACCACTGGAACCATAGACAGTTCGATTGTGGGTTTGTGGCTCCTAAATACGTTGTTTTTCGGCGGAACTATTTTCACCGTTAAATTGCGAAAGCCCAAAACTGCGTCGCCTTTGCCCACCATTGTCTACCACGTTATTTCCACCGCAGTCATCTTGGGACTATGTTTTGTAGGCTGGCTCGGTTCGTTCACTGCCCTAGGATCTAGTATTGCCATCCTCAAGGCGGTGTTTATTTTGACCCATAAGGAATGGTACTGCACCGTGCCCATTTACCGCGTTGCTGCCTTAGAAACAGTTTGCGGAATTTTGTTTATGGCGATCGCCTCCCTTTCTCTTCTGCCCATAACCCTTTAAAAGTTTTCCCTTTCAAATTAGAGAGAGAAACGGTAAATAAGCAATAAAAAAGGCTGCTAAATTTAGCAGCTTTTCAGGAATTCATTGAAAGCTGAGTGTCATTACCTTGACCAAGGATCGTCAAAGTCGAAGTGCATGCAAAGAAGCATTACCCAGGTGATCGACACGGTAATTGGCGAAAAAACCAATAACCACCGTGGATCCACTAGGTCTAGAAACGTTGTAAGCATAGTTTGCCCACGTATTTTTTGCCCGCAAGAATCAAGGCTTGGCCTAACCTACAGCTCACCTCTTAATAGCTTCAGCGCCTCATCAAGGGTGGGCTTACCAAAGTTAATGGCATTCCAAACCACTGAAAATACAATGGGCGCCAACACAATGAACAGTCGCGACTCAACACCAAAAATCTCAACTTGCGTGGGAGCCGTCACGTTACGGTTGATAAATTGCATGGCTGCGATCGCGCCAAGGAACCAAACCGTGGGAATACCCAGGGCGTGAATCGATAGCCAACGAACGGTGTAAATGGGATAGTCTTTCGCCGGGCGTGGCTGAGTTTGAACGTTACTTGTCATTGCCTGAATCCGCTAAGTCACTAAAAACAACTGCTGAAACTAATCAGCTCGAACCAAAAATACTTGGGAGATTTTTCTAAATTTCCTTATTCCAATGAAGGCGCTGTTTTTGCATCCTGCTTCGCAAAATATTCGTCAAATTGCTCCTTAGCGTTAAACCGATCTTCCACAAGGGGCAACTTATCCGGTCCCGTTACGTTGTAATACTCGCCCGGTCGAGGGGTGCCAAAGGCGTCGTAGGCAAGTCCCGTTGCCACAAATAGCCACCCAGAAATGAAAATTGCCGGAAAATTAACCACGTGCAATAGCCAAAACTGCGGATCAGTAACGATATCCCCAAGGGGGCGTTCTCCTGTAGAACCTGCCATAAACGCTTTCCTTCTCTTGAAACTTGTTGAAAACTTTGCAGCTTTGGTAAATTCCCAGGATTTTTACGGGGGCTGAGTGCCAGCTTGAACCGCTGAGCTTTTGCCTAAGCTTTGCAAAACTTATGATGCAAACAGTGTGTAGTAATTAAGAATCTATGTCAAGAAGCTTGATCACTTAGTAGAAAAATTGTGCATCTATATTGAAATCGATAGCTCCGCAGCCCCTGTATGTAGGAATTTTTGACGATTCTTGGGCGTATTCTGATTGCGTCAGTAAATTAAGATTCATTACTTACTAGAATATCTTCTTGATAAGAAAGCGGCTGCTATCTTCCTTCTGGTGGGACAGAGACCGAGTTCCTGCCTGTGCCGCTCTGGTGTTGTCGAGGTGGGGCTGTACTGTCTGTAATCCTTCTTGCGCAAAGTTGATGGCACGAAACCTATAGGGCGAAATGTAAGTACGACTGATAACTACTGTCAATAAGGTGATTTAAGGTCTTTTGGGGCGGTGGCTGTGTTGAAAATCCCTCTGAAATGTTCCTTGTACTATTAGGTGTGCAACATATTAAATTCAGTTGAATTGGCGGGAACAGCCATGGGGATTCTGGGCAGAGCGATCGCATCGAAGGTGGCATTGGCGCTGACGTTGGCAGTTGGAGTCCCTGCCACGGCGGTGCCTCCCCAGTCCACGGAAGGGGAGTTGACTGCGGATGATCGAGTGTCTGGCGATGGCACTTACTTTGATGTCCACCCTTTCGAAGGGAAGGCCGGTGACACCGTCGCCATTGAGCTGAAGAGTGATGAATTTGATGCGCGGTTAGGGGTCTTTCAGCCTGAGGGAGGACTACTGCAACAGGATGACGACACGGGCGATCGCACCAATGCTTTAATCATTTTCGAATTGCCGGAGGACGGGGTTTATTTTGCTATTACAACGAGCCTGAGGGTTGGTTCACAGGGGCGCTATCAGCTGGATTTACGGGACGTAACCCAAGCGGATCGGCAGCGGGTGGCGGCGGTTCAGCTTACGGGGCGGGGGGCGCAGTCTTATCGTAGTGCTCAGCTCCAGGAGGCGCAGGACCTTTACCGCCAAGCGCTGGAGTTGTATCAAGCTTTGGGTGATCGCGAGGGGGAGGCTCTGATACTGGGTAATTTGGGGCTGATATATGGCGATCTAGGGCAGTTTGCAGAGGCGTTGGAATATGCCCAGGCTGCGTTGGAAATTAATCGGGAGCTGGGTCATCGCTCTCGAGAGAGCACCGTCCTAAGCAATTTAGGCGTTATTTACGGTCGGCAAGGACAGTATGAGAAGGCGCTGGCAAGCTACGATGCGGCGCTAGCACTGGTGCGGGATCTGGGCGATCGCCGGACGGAGGGCAGCGTTTTAAACAATATTGCCACCACCTATGATCGCCAGGAACGCCATGCGGAGGCGCTGGAAAAATACCAGGAATCGCTGGTGATCCTGCGGGAGGTGGGGAACCGCGCTGCCGAGGGCGGCACCTTAAACAATATGGGTGCCGTTTATATGAAGCAGGGGAAAAGCGCCCAGGCGATCGAGCATTACGAGGCAGGGCTGGCGATCTCCCAAGAATTGGGCGATCTCGCGGGAGAGGCGACAGCGTTGAATAATCTCGGTGCCCTTTATGGCGGACAGGCAGATAATTCCAAGGCGCTGGAATATTACCAGGCATCCCTGGTGCTGTTGCGAGAAATCGGTAACCGTACGCGAATCAGTACGACCTTAGCGAATATTGGCATCGTGTACCAAAACATGGGGGAGCTTGAGCCGTCGGAAGAAGCCTGGCGGGAAAGCTTGGCGGTGTATGAGGCAATTGAGCGGGATTTACGGGCAAATGACGAAGACCGCATTACCTTTTTTGAAACCCAAAGTTACGTCTATTCCAATTTGGAACAGGTGCTAGCGGCTCAGAATAAAACAGGGGCGGCGCTGGAGATGGCGGATCGATCGCGGGGACGATCGCTGGCAGAATTTTTGACTCCCAGCGCTGCGGATTCGTCGATCGCTCCAGAGCGATCGACGTTCACCGTTGAGCAAATTAAGCAGCTTGCCCAGGATCAAAACGCCACCCTGATTGCCTATTCCATGGTCAACAAAAACCTGTTTATTTGGGTTGTTTCTCCCTCGGGGCAAATCACCTTTCGACAGGTGGATCCAAACTCCGTGGGGCTTCCGCTGCAAACTCTGGACACGCGGGTTAGAAGTTCCGCCAGCAATCCTTTAAATCAGCCTTTTTTTGGTCAAGAACGCTATCGCTTTTTGGTGTCCAGTACCCGCAGCAATGGTGGAACATCGTGGATTGGCGACCCCAAAGATTTGAAGCGAGCTTATGAGCTGTTGATTAAACCCATTGAGGCGCAGTTGCCCAAAGGAGAGGGCGATCGCCTGGTTATTGTTCCCCACCGTGAACTGGGCACCATCCCGTTTGCCGCGTTAATTGACGGCGAGGATCGCTTTTTGGTGGATCGCTATGGGATTACCGTGACCCCCTCCCTGCAAATTCTCAATAGGGTGCGGCAAAAACCAAAAACTTCACAGGGCACTCCCTTAATTGTGGGCAATCCTAGCCCTATGCCCAGTGAAGGCGGCGGCGCTGCCCTAGCTCCGTTGCCCGGTGCGGAGGTGGAAGCTCAGGCGATCGCCCAAGCTATCAACACCACTCCTTTAATTGGCGACCAAGCTACCGAAGCCACCGTTAAACAGCGCCTGGAAACCGCCAGCATTTTGCACTTTGCCACCCACGGCATTGTGCCCAATAGCGATCGCGATGCCGAAAGCAGTTGGTTAGCCCTTGCGGATACGGATGCGGGAGGCGAAGACGGCAAGCTAACTTTGACGGAAATTTTCAACAGCACCCTTAATGCTCAATTGGCGGTGCTTAGCGCTTGCAATACCAATAGTGGTGAGGTGACCGGCGAGGGGGTTTTAGGATTAGCCCGCGCTTTTTTAAAGGCTGGCATTCCCGCTGTGGTTGCCAGTTTGTGGCAGGTGCCTGATCAATCAACGCAAATTCTAATGGAGGCGTTTTATCAGGAATTGCTGGCGGGGGAAACCTATGCCAATGCCCTTCGCACTGCCCAATTAAAGGTGCGTGCCCAATCTCCTAACCCCCGCGACTGGGCTGCATTTATGGTGATTGGCGATGGCGATCGCACTTTAATTCAGCCTTGATTCTGATGCGCGAACAAGGCGTTACTCGTACACATCTCGCCGATGACCGATTCTCTCAATAGTGACGACTCGAATGGTACGGTCAAATTCGTAGATAACGCGGTAATCTCCAACCCGAAGTTTGTAGAATCCAGCGAGGTTGGCGGAAAGCTGAATATGGCGAATTTCTTCAAAGTTTTCCGCTAGCCAGGTGATTTTTGAGATGATGCGCTTCTGCCAGGTTGCGGGCAGTTTTCCTAAGTCAATCTCAGCTTGTTCCTGGAACTCAACCCTATAGCTCATGAATTTGTTAGCCCCAGTCGCTCCATCACTTCTTCGGTGCTGTAGGTCTTGGACTTGCCTTGGAGGCGCTCTTCACGCCTCTCTAAAAGAGACTGACGAAACTCTGGTTTTAAGGGCAAGTGGGATTCTTCGTCCATCGATATTTCTTGCAGTACTTCTTCGACGGTTTCGCGCATCCACACTTTAAGTAATTGTCGAAATTCCTTAACGGTTAGGTCTTTAAGTTGCATCGCCACATTCCGTTTTTATTGTCATTGTAGTGATCGCACTTTAACCCAACCCTAACTGCATTAATTCTCTCTGTGTAATATTGAACTCAGGTGCATTGGCAGGGTGAATTATGCGGATTTTTGGTGGAGCGATCGCACCTTGGTTCATCAGTAACTCCTTCCATGGTGTACGGCTTCTAGTGCTATACCACAGCGATTATGACAGGCAGCCTCCGTTTAGAAGCTTTATCTGATCCCAACTTTAAAGCGATTATCCTGAAAAGGTTAGAAATTTCAGAGCCAAGAAACCCGCCATATTTCCAGAGGCAAAGCAATACATCCTTTGAAATAACATTAGTGTTTGCATATGTGGGAAAAAATTGGAATCGCTGTTAGCACTCTCCTTGCTGTTATTGCAATATGGGCGCAAATTACAACACCTGAAATTAGATGCAGCCTTGGTCTAAATCCAAGTGGGTGTAGCAACTCTCCTCCAGAAAGCCCAAGAACACAAAGAGCAACTGCCTCTCAATCACCTATTACCCCGCCACTATCGCCCTCTACTACTTCACCATCGCCAACAATATCTATGCTTCCTTCAGAAGATTCTCTGACAACCACCATGGATTCTGAGGCATCGCAAGAGGAAAACCAGGAGGAGCAAATTTCATGGGAGCAGATAAGTAAAGTATGGTTTCACGCCAGTAAATGCGTTGATAATAACAACGTTGAGTATCAGGTTGGAAACGTTTTAGCACTCAACTCTTCTGGAGCTGTGGATATCGCATCAATAGGACTTTCGTGGGAAGAATCAGGATTTTGGAGCACAACAAAATTTAAGGTTGCGGCAATCGTAGCAACAGACTACCAGGTAGAAATTCGACGCGACTCACTGTACTTTGAGGTGAAAAATAGATCGCTTGATGTAAGGTCTGCTGAGGTAAACGGCACACCTACTTCCGAAGCAAGAAAGAAGGGGATTGAGAAGCTTATAAGAGAGAGGGATTTACTTACAAAAACCTCAGTAGACAAGGCAAAAGGAGCCGTAGAGAAATATAATATTTTGAGTATTGAAGGTGAGGTTATGGTTTTAGAAAATCCCGAAGGACAAGGCGTTTTTCAATGTAGAACAATTAGAAAGTTCATGGAGTTAGAATTAGAAAGTTAAGGTTTGAAACGCGCTCAGAAATCTTATTTAGTTTAAGGACTAATGTATTTTACGACATTGCTAGATCGAGCTATGGTTTGTTGCCAGAAGACACGAGATCTCGTTAACGCTTTAGCGTCAATGTTGTCGATCATCTGATTGAGCTGATGCATCAATAACTCCACCGGCAACTGAGCCGAATTAGCCCCGTAGCTGCGAAGAAGCTGCACTGCAAATACGTTTGTCAGTGAATCTAAATACAGACCGCTACCATATCTTTGCGACTCACAGAATAAAGACCATTTTGAGCTGCCGCTTACGGCTTTGAAGCGTTGGCACTAGCAATATAGTGCTCTATCAAGAGCAACACCGCATTAATCAAAGTCATGCAGGGAAACAGTGCCGATGGTCCTCGCGGAATTCGAACCCGAGACTCGAAGCATTTGGAGTAGGGTTACAGCCGACTGATCAAACTCATCGAGCAGTGTTTACCCGAAGAAAAAGTCGACTGATTATCGTGCCCCACCGAGAGCTGGGCACCATTCCTTTCACTGCCCTATTCAAAAAAGGACAGGGGTTTCTGATTGATCGCTACACCGTCACCGTCACCCCATCCCTCCAAACCCTCCAAGAAAAAACATCTACTGCCACCGGTGGTCCATTGGTGGTGGGTAATCCCAGCCCCATGGTGGGCAAACTTATCCCCCTGCCCGGCACCGAAGTTGAAGCCACCGCGATCGCCCAAAAACTCAACACCACCCCCATCCTGGGCGAACAAGCCACCGAAGCCACCATCAAACCCAAACTAGAAAACGCCAGCATCCTTCACCTCGCTACCCACGGCGTTCTGCAAAAAAGCGAGGATGACATCAATAGCTGGCTCGCCCTCGCCAACCCCACCCCCGACGACATCGAAGACAACCGACTAACCATCGGCGAAATCTTCAGCAGCAATCTTAATGCCCAAGTTGCCGTCCTTAGCGCCTGCGACACCAACAGCGGTCAAACCAGCGGCGAAGGAGTCGTCAGCCTAGCCCGCGCCTTCCTCAAAGCCGGCGTCCCCACCGTCGTCGCCAGCTCCTGGAAAGTGCCCGACCAACAGACCCGCATCTTGATGGAAGAATTTTACGATCAGCTACTGGCGGGCAAAACCTATGCTGAAGCCCTCCGCACTGCCCAGCTAAAGGTCCGCGCCCAATTTCCCAACCCCTTCTACTGGGCTGCATTTACGGTAATTGGCGAGGGCGATCGCACTTTGGAGTTGCCGTAAGGGCGATCATCCTTAGCTCGATTTCAGCGCCCAACCCATCAACTGATACAGTTCAAATTCCCTAGCTAAGCTATCTTTCTCAAACGCTTTTCAATGGTGGAACCCTTCAGTTCCATGGTGTATCCCTGACACCGCACCGCCTCCACAACGGAATTTCCCCCACCCTCCACCTTTCTGGAGGGCATTAGCTTAAAATGGAGATAGATTCCGTAAGATTTCGTAACTTTAAATGCCTGCTAGGCAGATCCATGACCTCAACAACCTCCCTTTTTTACCCGGTTGAAGCAGATCTAGACGCAATGACGGCAAATCTGCGTCAGCTAGTTGGTGCAAGACATCCCATTCTTCATGCGGCGGCGGAACATCTATTTTCAGTACAGGGAAAACGGGTGCGACCGGCAATGGTGCTGCTGGTGTCGCGCGCAACCATGCCAGACGGTAAGCTTACTCAACGCCACTGTCGACTGGCAGAAATTACCGAGATGATCCATACCGCCAGCCTGGTGCATGACGATGTGGTGGACGAGTCCGCATTGCGACGCGGGGTAGCAACGGTTCACAGTCGATTCACTAACCGCGTGGCAATTTTGGCGGGGGACTTTCTATTCGCCCAGGCCTCCTGGCACCTGGCGAATTTGGACGATCTGGCGGTGGTTAAACTTCTGTCGGAAGTGATTATGAATTTGGCGGAAGGTGAGATCAATCAAGGTTTAAATCGCTTTGATACGGATCTAACCATGGACGCTTATTTGCTAAAGAGCTATTACAAAACGGCGTCGTTGATGGCAAATAGCATTAAAGCAGCGGCACTGCTAAGTGATTGGAGCGAGGAGGCGGCTAGTCGGCTGCACACCTACGGCAAATACGTGGGTTTGGCATTCCAGGTGGTGGACGATATTTTAGATTTCACCGCGTCGTCTGATGTGTTGGGTAAACCGGCGGGATCAGATTTACGCAGCGGTCACCTAACGGCTCCGGTGCTGTACGCCATGGAAGAAAAGCCTCAGCTAAAGCCGTTAATTGAGCGGGAGTTTGCTGAGGAAGGCGATATTGAAGCGGCGCTAGATATGGTGCGGGATAGTTCGGGAATTGAGCGATCGCGAAAAATGGCTAATGAGCAAATCGACTATGCTATTGAGCATTTAAGCGATTTACCTGCATCAGAATTCCGCGAAGTTCTGGAAAGCTCTGCCCGCTACGTCGTCAGTCGTCTGTATTAAAGCGTTTTACATCGAAACGTTTTATAGAAAGCATCGGCATTCAGCTCATACCCAGGTACTAGCAGCCGGTTGTGAATAAATAAACTGAGCGTTGAACGTGTTTACGGCAGCGCTCAATAGTATCGTTATACAGGTTAATAATTGCCGTAAATTATCGGCAGCTATTATTGATGGCGATCCAACGGCTGAAGGATAATTTTTCATGGCAACCTTAGACGAGCTAACCCAAGGGCTACAGGAACTAGCAGCCCAACATACTGCGCTGGGAACCCGTTTAGCGCTGGCAGCGGGGGAATTGCAGAATTTGGGAACGCCGCCAACGGTGGGCTTGGTGGAGGAAGTGGCCAATTATCGGGAGCTATTTGAAACCCTGCGAAATCGAGCGATCGCCCTAGCTAAGGCTAAAAATATCAACGAGAGCGCCATTCCCCTAAACCTGGTGTCCGTGCGGGAGTTAGAAGCGTTTGTGGAATCCCTAAGCCAGCCATCTTCTCAACTACTGCAAACGGATCCCATTCAAACCCAGCCCCTAATGGGCAACGATATGATCCTCGGCGCAACGCCCCCCGCTGATTGGGTCAGCGTTGTGGGTTTGGAGGTGCTGGTACATATTGAAGGGATTGGCGATCGCAAATTTAGCGACAACGAAATGGCAGGCACCCAAGGGGAAGCTCGCCGTTTGGAAGGACTACAGCTAAGCTTTAACCCCCGCATGGCTGGGCTGGGCATCCGCTATATGGGACATGTGGAAAATGTGGGCGACACCCCGTGGGTGGGCGAAGGTCAGTATATTGGCACGCGGGGCAAAGGACTGCGCCTGGAAGGATTTGCCGCCCAGCTTACCGGTCCCGAATCGACGAAATTTGATATTTGCTACTCAGGGCACTTTGCTGGCTACGGCGATTCCCAAGTGATGACCAATGGTGTTTTGTGTGGCGCTCGCGGTCAAGGATTAACCCTGGAAGCACTAAAAATCTGGATTAAGCCCAAAAACGCATAAATGTAGGGGACGTGCTGTTTGTAGTACGCTCCTATGGTGTCTGGCTAGCAAAAATACATTACGAATCTATCCACTACAGTTGGTCTCGTCCGTGAGGCTTATTTAAATCTAAAACGGGACCAACAGGAGTCACTTGGGTGGGATTAATCGTAATCTGACTTTGATAATAGTGGCGCTTAATGTGGTTCATATTGACCGTCTCCGCCACCCCCGGTGTCTGGTATAAATCTTGCACATAGCCCCACAGGTTGGGATAATCCCGCAACTGTCGCAAATTGCACTTGAAATGGCTGTAGTACACCGGGTCAAAGCGCAGTAGGGTCGTAAACAGTCGCCAATCTGCCTCAGTGGTGCGATCGCCCGTTAAAAATCGCCGCGTCGCCAGCGTCTCCTCCAGCCAATCTAAGCTTTCAAATAGCGGAGCCAACGCCTCCTCATAGGCCGCTTGGGTAGTAGCAAACCCAGCCTTATAAACGCCGTTATTAACAGTGGGGTAAATACGAGCATTCAACTGGTCGATTTCCTCCCGTAATGGGGCCGGGTAATAATCCCCCGGCTTTGCGCCAACCCCATCAAAAGCAGAATTCAACATCCGAATAATTTCCGACGACTCATTGCTAACGATAGTCTCCGTTTGCTTATCCCACAGCACTGGCACCGTCACCCGCCCGGAATAATCGGGCACGGCCTTCGTGTAAATTTGGTGCATAAAATCCACACCATTAACCGAATCAGGAATTACCCCCTTCCCTTCAGCAAAAGTCCAACCATTTTCCAGCATCAGCCAATGCACCACAGACACAGAAATTTTGTCCTCCAAACCTTTTAACTTGCGAAAAATCAAGGTGCGATGAGCCCAGGGACAGGCATAGGACACATAAAGGTGGTACCGCCCCGACTCTGCTTTAAAGCCCGCTTTACCACTAGGACCAGGAGATCCATCCGCCGTCACCCAGTTGCGAAATATGGCATCCTGACGCTTAAATTTGCCACCAGTGCTTTTGGTGTCGTACCACTTATCATGCCAAGTTCCATCAATTAATAAGCCCATGGTTGTGCTCCCAACTGCATCTTATTTGCTTGGATTTGTGTCTTTAAAAGCGCCAATGGATTAATTTTGACAGCATTGTCATCAAAATAGAATCTGTGACTGTAGCTAATTGAGCGACGTACTGGCGACGATTTTTTCGAGCGATGGGTAATTAATCAAACTTCCCCAATAAAAAATCCCCAGAATCAACCGGGGATAAGAATTTACGCAACGTATTCATGGGGCTGTAGCGCCTGGGTTTCCGAAGTCCCTTGTTCCTAGGGAGAGGACACCAGAATTTTACGCAAGTCCCGTCAAAAAGCCATAGCCTTCAAATCCCATAGTTCTTGGATCGGGTAATCAGATCTATCAGATCTAGTAGTTCCAGCGAGCACGGTAGCCCCGGTTATCCAGATGAGTGAAGGTGCGACCATAGCCCAAGCCTCCACTCCACCAGGGATCCAAAATACGCTGCACCGATCGCGGCGACAGCCCACTAACGTTGAAATCAACGCCGTGACCGCTCAGGTGGGTGGAGCGGCTTGCACCTCCCACTGCCCGATTTACCGCCGGAGGACGATACCAACTGGTTACCGAAATCGAGCGGTTACCTACCTTGGTGCGCACCTCCTCCATTCGCTGTGCCATTTTGACAATATTGCGGGAGATACTGGCGTTAACGGGAATACGGCTGCCGCCCTTGGTGGCTTCTGCCCAGGTGAAGTGCCCCCCAGGGATAATCAAATCGTTAGTGCCCACCTGACCATAGCCAGGAATGTTGATCATGCGACCTCGGGGGCGAGGCGGAGTGACTGGTTTCGCCTTTTCCTCTTCCTTGGCTACATCTTTGGCGGCGGCAGCTTTGCCCTTTTCTAGAAGCTCATCAGCATTTTCAAACTTAACGTGCTCCCCAAAGGCATACCATTCGGTGCGGTCCTCAAGGGCATCCACAAGGGTTAATAGATAATGCTTTTCCTCAGGTTTCGCCGCAGAAATTAAAAATGAACCCGGTGCAACGACCACCTTTTCACTTTCAGATAACGCCGACGATTGCACTGGCTTCGTCTTAAAAACCGTATTTCGAATCACCTCCACCTCTGGATCAGGTGCCGGCTCTGGCTCATCGCTAGGCGGCGCGTAGGTGGGAATATTAACCAGGTCCAAATGTCCCTTGAAAACGTACCACTCCACCCGATCATCAAGGGGCTCGAGCAGTTGAACTTTCACATGGGAGTCGGCATCTTCCACTTGCTTAATCTTGTATTCTCCGTCTGCTACAGAGATTTTTTCTCCGTCAGGCAGGGTTGAAGAGTCCACCGGTTGCGCCTTAAAAACCGTGTCTTTAATGACGACAATGGTCAGGTCTTTTTCGTCGCTATTGTCGTTGCCCCCATCTAAACTGCGAGAGCCCAAACTCTCTTCTGCTTGGGGATATAAGGTCTCTGGAGGATCCTGGTAGGACACTTCTGCATGCCCTTTAAATACAAACCATTGTTTGCGTCCACCTAGATCTTCCTGAAGACGCACCCGGTAATGGCTACCACTATCAACAACTTCCGATGCCCACAGTTCTCCCGCTCGAATGTTGAACTTGTCATTGGGAGGCAGCATAAAAGACTGTACTTCGGAAATTTTTAAAACGGTTGGTTGTTTAACTCGAAGAAGCGGCATGGGTCCTCAGTAGTAACGGTTAAGAAAACTGTTAAAAGAATGCCGCGATCGCACCCTGGAGGCGGTCATCGTGCAATCTAAAAAATCAGTCTGAAAAAAGCTGCCTAAAGCCAAAACTTTCTGACTTAAAACAGCTACAGCCCCCAGTCTTCCAGCGTGCTGGTGTTTGGAGGCATATACAGTGAGTGTATTCTGGCTTTTATGAAATCGTCGACACTACGTCACATCTCGATGTAAATCCGGAATTAATCCTAAGAAAAGTAATAAAAATGACGGCGATCGCTGCCATAAAATAACGTTAAAAACATTGCCCAAAAACGCCATTAGAAAACGCCATCAAAAAACGGCTAACCGGGAAAGGTCAGCCGTCATAATACGAGACAAGACGCGATGAGTTCTAAAGCATTGGTTGCAAGAACGTAGACCTACGAAGGTGTCTACTTTTGTGCCACAAGCTTCACGTGAGCATTGGACAAACCGGGGCGCTTCGCCTCGATTAGGGTCTTGTTAATGGCGTACTTCTGGTTGATGGAATTGATTAACTCAGTTTGATTATGCTTCTTCGCAACGCCCCACAGATCTGCGATCAGATCGTAGGAACCGTCAGCGTTACGGGACCATCCCAAATCGTAATCACCCTCCAAAACGGCAACCAAATCAGCCCGCAAATGCTGACCGTTGTAGCCGCGAATATCGGCATTGTCCTTAGTTTGAATGCCCAAGTCCTGGAGGGAAGACTTCAAAACAGCAACGTCGCTAATCTTGGTGCGTAGGGTACTAAAGTGTGACATCGTGCGATTCTCCTAAAAGGATTGCAAGTTGTTTAAATTAGTGCCTGAGTCAGTAGCTAAGTTGATAACTAAGTAATGACCGAGAACACTGGGAAAGTTAATGGGGAGGGATGATTACCAGTTAAAACTAATTCAAATGAAATTGTTGTAACTAACAAAACCAAACCACAAACCCCGTTTGGGAAAGGTGCCAGGAACTTAGTAAAATGACCGTGAAGCCAATTTAATTTTCCCGGCGCATCCTCCTGTGGGAAGCAGGAGAAACTTGTTACCATTCCTGACGGATATAGTCCGCCACGGAAGCCGCTGCTGGTCGGGCCCGCTGCCGTGCCCAATCTCGCAATGCGGTGACCTGTTCGGTCATGGTCTTAGAAAGGGGCATCGTGGATTTTAGGGCAGCAATAATATCGAGCTGCGTAAATTCACGATCCTGAGAAAACGCGTCATACATGGCTGCAATTAACGCTTGCTCAATTTCCGCTCCGGAAAACCCATCAGCCATTTTGGCTAGCTGATCGGTGTCAAAACGCGACAGTTCCGGGCGGCGCCTTCTAAGGTGAATGTTGAAAATATCGGTACGTTCTTCCAGGGTGGGCAAATCCACGAAGAAGATTTCGTCAAAGCGCCCTTTCCGCAAGAATTCTCCCGGCAGCCGCTCAACGCGGTTTGCCGTTGCCATCACAAACACTGGAGATTCCTTTTCCTGCATCCAAGTTAGGAACGAACCGAAAATGCGGCTGGAGGTGCCCCCATCGGAATCGGAGGAGCCGGCACCGCCTGCAAAAGCTTTATCCATTTCGTCAATAAAGAGAATGGCAGGGGAAATAGACTCGGCCGTTTTCAAAGCGTCTCGCAGGTTCTTCTCAGACCGCCCCACCGTGGACCCGTCATATACCCGCCCCATATCCAACCGCAGCAGGGGCAGTCCCCACAAACGAGAGGTGGTTTTGGCAATTAATGATTTCCCGCAACCGGGGACCCCAAGGATTAACATTCCCTTTGGCTGGGGCAAACCATATTCTCGGGCGCGATCGCTAAAGGCATTAGAACGCTGGGTCAGCCAACGTTTAAGCTCTTCCAGTCCACCGACGGAATCAATGGTTTCGTCCGGCTCCATAAATTCCAAAATGCCGTTGCGACGAATGAGTTGCTTTTTCTCCGTTAGCACCACTTCCACTTCAGACTCAGTGAGATTGCCAGCGGTCACATAGGCTTTTCGGTAAACTTTCTCCGCTTCGTCGTGGGTCAATCCCAGGGCCGCCTTCAACAATTTTTCGCGGCTGGCGGGGGTTAGAGATTGGGCACGATGACGACCCATCTGGCTGGATAGCACTTGACCCAGCTCATCAACACTGGGCAATGGGAAATCTAAGACTACGACTTCTTTCTCTAACTCCGGCGGCATTTCAAAAACCGGAGACATCAAGACGATAGTCTTTTTCGTCTGTTTAAAACTGGCGATCGCGTCCCGCACTAAGCGAGTGACTGATGCTGAATTAGACGTTAAATAATGGTGAAAATCTTTTAGGACATAAATTCCTGACTCTTTATCCCCAATAATCCACTGAAGGGCCATTTCGGGGGGAGCCGTGCTGCGCTGGGCAGAGGTTTGGGATTGACCGTAGGGCACAATCCCTTGGGTCACCGTCCATGTGTACATGGGACGCGAGTTTGGTCCAGACTTAATGAGCTTGGCAAGGGCCCGCTCACTCCGCTCCTCCTCATAGGTCATAAGGTAGATCAACGGATATTGAGCCTGGAGGAGAATGCTGAGTTCTTCCTGCATAACGGGAACGCCTAGGGGGGATGGACGGCAACAGACTCGCCCTCGGGTGGCCAAACTCGCGCCAATGAATGTCAAATCGTCCTCAAACAGTGCGATTTAACAGGTCACCAAAGCCTCTGGATCGGATGTTTCCGAACCGGAATCATTATCCTCAGCACTGGATCGATGTAGGGAGGCCGCTCGTCGTATCGACAAACTGTCATCGTCCAGAAGGCTGGGAGATGAATTAAGACCTACCATTTCACCGTCACGAATCACCGATGGGGATTCACAGGCGGGACAGCTATAAACTCGATGGGTTTGACCCAGCGGCTCACTGTACTGATCCACAACCTCGGAGTGCTCCAGGTAAAAGGCTAAGGCGCGCTCGACCATCGAAGACATGGGCTCCGAATCAACTGCGGACCGAATCTTTAATTGGCGGTGCAGTTGCTGGGGTAAATAGAGCGTGACTTTTTGCTTCTCTTGCATAACTTAAAGTTGACTACCCGGGTATGAAGTTCAAGTTAACCACCCCATCCAGTGCTGTCAAGATGGCATGCGGTTATGACGGTAATTTTGAAATATTCCGTAATAAATTATAGAGCAAGTGTTCCAAGTGGACATTTTTATTGGGCTAGGGAGCGATTGCCGTTAGCCGTCTTGAGCTGTTTCTCCGCTTTTTTACCCTATTTCCGCTGCCAAAGTAGGACGCCGAAAATGGCTAAAAGCAATGCTTCGGTGCCTAGAAGTCCATTGAGGGTGTCGGCATCTTCAGGGCGGAGGATGAAGTACGATCGCCACAGGGTGTAGGGCAAAAATTGCAGCAGGATAATGCCGCCGAAGGTGAGGGGGATGGACCAGTCGATGCCACGCCATAGGGCGATCGCTGTTACGCCGTTAAACACCAACAGCACGATATCCATTCCCTGCCACAACAGCGGCGTTGACTGCCAGGGGGTGCCCGTAAGTCCGAACATATTGCCCACGTGAACCGTTGCACCGTAGAGCAAAATCAGGGCGAGGAATTTGGCGTAGTAGCCAGTCCAACGATTTTGTAGGGCATCAGAAAATGCCCAAATTTGCCACTGTTTCTCCATACATTCGGACTCCGCTTTTAATACAGCTTTAATACAGCCAACTGCGATAGGTGAAGTCGCGATCCTTCATTTCGTCGTAGAGCCACACCATGCGGTCCATAAACCAGGTTTTGCCGAGGATGACCCAAGAGGTGCCGAGGATTGTTGCCCACACACTAAGGGTGATAATTCCCCCCAGGGCGATCGCTGCTCCGATGGCACTGACGGCGTTGGTGAAGCGGATTAGGGGCTGATGGTGGCGTGGAATGGGAATTTGTTTTTGGTTGAGCCATACCCGTTCGCCGAGCACAGCTTTCGATGCCCAGTGTTTCGTGGTGGCGGGCTTGGGAAAGATTCGGGGGTTAAGCCAAATCCAGAGGATAACCGCAGCGATGGGAGCGATCGCCAGCCATCCCAGCCAAATTCGGCTCCATAGGGCGATCGCAATTAGGGGCAGTCCGGTGTATCGAGTCCAGACGCTCCAGGGGTTGGCGTGGTGTTCCCAGACGCGGTCTGTCATATGGAACACATTGGCAAGGGTTTGGGCATTCATGGCGAGGGGCAGGATGGGAGTACGGTTTCGCCCGGTAAACGTTTTCTCTGGGCGGCGATCGCTTCAAGGGGCGTCAACATTCCGATAGTTCAATGCTAAAAGTCTTGCAAGATGGACTTCGAAATCCTTAATCTTTAGTGTTGTTTTTACTGAGCTTTAGTTACTTCAATGCCTAACTGACTTTAGATGCACCTTGCCTCGCCATTGCTAGAGCGATTTAGTGCCACAATCCCTAAAACGGTTATTGGCAGCAGGTATGGCAACTCAAGAACAGGCTACGTCGGAAGACACTTCATCCTCTGAATCATCCACGCCATCATCTACACCAGAGGCAGCCAAGTCTGCTGGAGCAGATGCGAATAAAGGAGGAAATAAAACGGGAGAGAAAAAGCGGCAACTTTTGGGAATTGAGCCGATGGCGATTTCCCATGAGTTAGCGATCGGCGAAAAAACGCTGCACTACGAATCTTGTGCCGGATCGATGCCATTGAAGGATGAATTTGGCGAGGTGGAGGCAGAAATATTTTTTACCGCCTATACGTTGAAAGATCAGCCAGCAGAGTCGCGTCCGTTGGTATTTGCTTTTAATGGTGGTCCCGGCTCGGCATCGGTGTGGCTGCATTTGGGGGCGCTGGGACCGAAAAAGGTGGTGATGGAACCGGAAGGCTGGCAACCGTCGCCGCCGTTTCGGCTGGAGGATAATCCCCACACCTGGCTGGACCGAGCTGATTTGGTGTTTATTGACCCGGTGGGCACGGGCTATAGCCGGGCGGTCAGCGAGGAAAAAGATAAGAAATTTTGGAGCTACCAAGGCGACTTGGAGTCGGTGGGAGAGTTTATTCGTCTGTATTTAACCCGCTATGAACGGTGGTCATCGCCGCTATATTTGGCGGGGGAAAGCTATGGCACCACCCGAGCCGCCGGACTTGCTGGTCACCTGGTGGAAAGGGGAATTAATTTCAACGGCATTATTCTGATTTCTAGCGCCCTGGATTTGCGCGCTGTGTTTTTCTTACGCAGCGATGATTTGCCGTTCCCCCTATTTGTACCCACCTACGCAGCGTCGGCGTGGTATCACCAAAAGCTGGAGTCGGAGTTGCAGGGGCGATCGCTTAAGGAATTCCTAGCCGAAGTGGAAGCCTGGTCGGAGCGGGAGTTAACCTTTGCGCTGATGCAGGGGAGTCGCCTATCGGAGGGCGATCGCGAAGCCACCGCCGCGACCCTGGCTCGTTACACGGGGCTGGATAAAGAGTTTGTGCTGGGGTCCGATTTACGCATTAATATTTCTCGCTTTTGCAAGGAATTATTTCGCCCGGAAAAACGCAATATCGGCCGCTTTGACTCCCGGTATAAGGGCATTGAAACCCTCACCGTCACCGAATATCCTGAGTTTGACCCCACCTTTTACGCCATCCAATCACCCTTTACCAGTACCTTTAATGACTACGCCCGGCGTCATTTAGGCATTAAGACCGACCTTCATTACGAGGTGCTGAGTTTTAAGGTGAACAGCACTTGGCAGTGGGAAAACGGCGAGCTGCCCACCACCACCGCGGAGCTTCGGGATGGAATCGCCAAAAATCCGTTTATGAAAGTGCTGGTGGCGCAAGGATATTATGACCTGGCAACGCCTCACTTTGCGACAGACTATATGATCTCCCATATGAATCTTGACGCGAGCCTCCGGGAAAACGTACGCACCACTTATTACGAAGCGGGGCATATGTTCTATTTAGATCAGTCTTGTCTGACTGCGTTTAAAGCTGATATCGACCAGTTTTGGGAGGATAGCTGGCAGCGTTAGCCGCAATGTTTTTAGGATACGGGGGTGGGGTGGGGTGGCGATCGCGCCTAAGCAATATCAAAGCCGTTTTTATTACCCTAGATTATTGCCCTAGATTATTGCCCAAATCATTGCTGCCCTTGATCCCGTGCCCCTGTCTGCGCCACCCATACAAGAATAACTACCTCAAGAAAGGTAGTTATTTACGATCAGCGCCCAATCATTAGCCACTGGTATCTACTGAATAACTCTCTCCCCTTCAGGCGAACCACCCCACAGCCCAAGATTTTACTTTTGCCAATCGTGTGCCAATTTTCTCCGAAAATCTCAAAAAAACATGAATAAAAACGCCTGCTCAAATTCGTTTTTTACTAAATTCACACATTAACTCACATTTATCAAAACTCGTCGCAAGTACGAAAAATGATCGTTTAGGATGCACATATAACTATCAAACGATAGAAACCTTTGCTTCGTTCTCGACCAGAGAGGCAAAGCTCTTCAAAGGAAAAGAGAAGCAGACCCACCTTGATAAAGTTTCAAGACATTGTTCGGTTTTCTTTTTCGCCAATCTGTTTAACAGACCAAACAGAATTTAAGAATTAGCTTGAATGTTATGCCTTTGATACGTTGCTTTTCTAGCCGCCCTAGCCATAGCCGAATCCACTCTGTAGCGTGGTCTCCTTGTGCAAGACACGTCGCCACGGGAGAAAGTGACAACACAATAAGAATATGGATGACTGACCATGCGAAAGAACAACCTGGTCCTGGACAGTTGGACTTTCTCGAAGCAATGCAGGTAGATGCTTTGCATGGTCACCGTCATATTGTTACCTGCATGAAATGGGGTGAAAAAAGGTCGAGAATTATCAGTGGATCTGAAGATAAGGACGTGTTGATTTGGGATGTGGATTTTGATCTGAAAAAACAGCAAGGACCTGTGTCCCGCTTCAGCAAACACCCAGCACGGATTAATGCCGTTGCCCTAGATCAGAATGACGAGGTGGCTATATCTGCTGATGAGTACGGGAATATTTATGGGTGGGAAATCTCCCCAAACCCTACTTTTTGCCGGCACATTAATTGCGATCTTTCTGTAATTTGTTTCGACTTAGCGCCGACCAAAGATTATCTGGCCACTGGTTCTGAAAATGGTCTGGTGCAAGTGTGGGACTGGAGTCGCAATGGCTCAAATACTCCGATGTTAGAGCTTCGTGCAGGTAAGCTTCCTATTAATTCAATAGAGTGGTTGAAATCAGACACCTTAATTGCTGCCAGCCAAGATTCAAATATTTATGTTTGGGAAAATATCAGGCGATCGCAAAATCCTGTTTTAAAAACCCTGTCTGCCCATAATGATCGTATTTTAGATATCGCCATTTCCTCCGATGAAAAAATAATGGCTTCTCAGGCAGCTGATGATACTTTTCGGCTGTGGGATTTAGATAAGAAAATCCCCATTGATATGTACCGATATCAATGTTCAAGGAACCCAAATATTGGCATTTCTTTTAGAAATAACTATTTCCTAAGTATGGGTAAAGGGGACAAGGTTTTTAGAACTTGGAAGCTTGATATGGATCAAGTTTTAGAGGAGTCGCGGAAAAAGACTGATTCTGACAATATAGCCTGGAGCAAACAAGATCGAGTTCAAATTTTGGCTTCTTATGATGCTTGGTCAATAGATTACGAGAATCAGATTCAAGAAGCGTGTCGAAAGGCTGGTTTTTACCCGATTTTTGCGGGGGATTTTGATATTGCTTTATCTTTTTGTTCAAAGCAATGTTCGAAGCTTTCAGAGCAAATTTTGAGCACTTTTTCGGCTGCATTAAATGATAGAAAGCCGTGTTTGCTTTTGATTGACAGTGAGCAACACGAATGTATTTTACAGCTTAGGCAATCAGGTTTGCCAGACGCGGTCAAAATTATTAATATAGCTTCTGAACCTCTTGGTGAAGCTACGTACAAATATTTGGATGAGCTCTATCAGGAAAGAAGACTGCCAGTGGGGAACCCTGCCGAGGAGCCGATATTTAATGTCCCTTCTCAACAGTGGACTAGTGTGTCGAAGCAAGTGTTTAGAGATGTTTTGATAGACGTTTATAGAAGCCGTAAAGAGCTGGAAATTTTTTGCAGAGATACTTTAAACCATAACCTGGAGGAAATTGTTGGTGATGGGGGACTCAAGATCGCGGCCTATGAGTTAATCGAGTTTGCGGAGAGCAAAGGCCTACTGGATGATTTGCATAAGGGCTTTTCGGAAGAAAATCCTGAGCGGTAAATGTCCATAGAAAAGACTACAGCGAATATTATTTTTCCCTATCTGGATCGCAATGGGACTTCAACTTGGCGATCGCGCACTTCTAGGAAAATCAGCAGCGCATTGATATCCGCCGGATTAACGCCCCCAATCCGACTAGCCTGCCCCACCGTTAACGGCTTTACTTTTGCCAGTTTTTCACGGGACTCCTTTGAAAGGGTGTCGATGGCGTGATAGTCGAGATTTTCCGGCAAGGGGCGATTTTCCTGTTTGGCAATGTGCTGAATTTGCTTTTGCTGCCGCTGGATATAGCCGGCGTATTTAATCTCGATTTCTGCACCTTCGGTTTCTTCCCGCGCTAAATCCGCTGCGCCCAGTCCAAATTCTTTCAGGTCTGCATAGTGGAAGCCGGATCGCCGCAGTAGTTCCGCTAGGGTGATGGAGCCTTTGATTTTGGCATTGGTTAGGGTCACTAGGTCCGGGGCGATCGCATCGTGTTCCTTCACCCGAGTGGTTTGCAGACGCTCCTGCTCGGCGGCGATATTGGCTTGCTTGGTTTGGAACAGTTGCCAGCGATCGCTATCAATTAGCCCGATATCATGACCGATGGGGGTTAAGCGGCGATCCGCATTATCCGCCCGCAAAATTAGGCGATATTCAGACCGCGACGTCAGCATTCGATAGGGCTCTCGCAACTCCTTTGTGCACAAATCATCCAGCAAAGTGCCGATGTAGCTGCTTTCCCGAGGCAAAATTACTGGCTCCTGTCCCCGAGCCAGCTGCGCCGCATTGATGCCCGCCACCAATCCCTGGGCCGCCGCCTCTTCGTAGCCGGTGGTGCCGTTAATTTGTCCCGCACAAAACAGCCCCTCCAGTCGCTTGGTCATCATGGTGGGATAGCACTGGGTGGCGGGAATGTAGTCATACTCCACCGCGTAGGCCGGGCGCAGCATCACGCACTGCTCCATACCGGGGAGGGTGCGCAACATTTGAAGCTGTAGCCGTTCTGGCAGTCCGGTGGAGAAGCCCTGAATATACAGCTCTGGCGTGTCGCGCCCTTCTGGTTCAATAAAAATTTGATGGGACGCCTTATCTGCAAATCGAACGATTTTGTCTTCAATGCTAGGGCAGTAGCGGGGACCCTTGGCGTCTACCCATCCCCCATAAACCGGTGACAGATGTAGATTGTCACGAATAATTTGATGGGTTTCCGCCGTGGTGCGCGTCAAATGACAGTTCATTTGCTCCCGCTCCACGTGGGCCGCCGGGTCAAAGCTAAACCAGCGTTGTTCAGGATCTGGCGGCTGGGACTCCATCACGTCGAAATTGACGGACCGGCGATCCACTCGGGCGGGGGTGCCGGTTTTTAGGCGATCGCACTCAAAACCCAAATCCTTCAACGTCTCCGTCAACCCGGTGGCGGCAAACTCCCCAGCCCGTCCTGCCGCCATGGACTTATCACCAACCCAAATCACACCGCCCAAAAACGTACCGGTGGTCAGCACAACCGCCTTGCACCCAAATGCCACTCCAAAGTAGGTCTCGACGCCAACCACCTCATCGTTAGCGCCCAGTACCAAGTCGGTCACCATCCCTTCCCGCAGGCTGAGATTGGGCTGATTTTCCACCACCGTTTTCATCTCAGCGGCATATTCACGCTTATCCGTCTGCGCCCGCAACGCCCACACCGCCGGTCCCCGCGACGCATTTAGAACTCGCTTTTGCAGATAGGTGCGGTCCGTAATTTTGCCCATCTCACCACCCAGCGCATCCACTTCGTGCACTAGCTGAGACTTCGCCGGTCCACCCACCGCCGGATTGCAGGGCTGCCAAGCAATTTTGTCCAAATTCAGCGTAATCAGCATGGTTTTACAACCAAGTCGAGCCGATGCCAAAGCCGCCTCACACCCCGCATGACCAGCTCCCACCACCACCACATCGAATTCGTCTTGAAAAGTTACATCAGTTGCAGCAGCCATGGGGACTAAATTCTTCTAGGTTTTCGATTTGTTGGAGTACAAAGATTGTAACGAGTTGTCTGATTTTCCGCGCGTTACAGCCGTCTATCCTGCCTTCTTATTAAGGCTTGCACTCAGTAAAGACCAAAGTAATTTGTCCTGCCAAATTGAAACAGAAACTCGCATTGCTTTCGCTTAGCCCTTGATACTAGACCGAATCTCCGCCGCTTTTCTTGCTAATTGAAGAGGCAACTATACGCTTCCCTATCCAATTAAAAATTCCTTTTAAGAGCTAATTTATAAAGTAAATCTTAATTAGCTAACCTGCGCATCATCAAGT
>CALGDE010000093.1 GCA_937883785.1 uncultured cyanobacterium | reverse complement strand
TGGGATTGGCTATGCGAGGGGCTGCATGTCGCTGGAATTTAGGGAATTGGTATAAGCTTCCGTGAAACTTACCTTTTTCCCTCTGCTTGGAATAGAAAATAATTTGCTTTTTGTTTTACGAGGATTACTGAAATTGGACCAGTGTTTTTTCCATAGCTTTCGGTTGAGTTTGGCGTTGTTTGCGGGATTGGTGGCGGGTCCAGATTAGGTGGGCGGAGGGGATGAAGTAGAGGGCGAGGATGGTTGCTCCGCCTAAGCCTCCCGCGATCGCAATAGCTAGGGGCGGCCAGAATCCAGTGTCATCCAATAGCAGGGGGACGAAGCCAGCGATGGTGGTGAAGGTGGTGGCTAGGACGTGGCGGGTGGAGTGGACCACTACTTCACGGGTAGCGCGCCAATCGCCGTTGCGGGCGTCGGGGCTTTCGCGCAGGGCGGCGAGGACCACAATGGAGTCGTTGATGGCGAGACCGACTAAGCCTAGGGTGCCGAGGATGGCGGTGAAACCGAATAGGGAGTTGAAGACCCACAGCGCGAGGGCGGCTAGACCGATGCCACATATGGCAACTACGCCGATTAGGGCCGCTAGGGTAAAGGAGTTGAACGATAGCACCAGGATGGCCACCATCATCACCAGCAGGACGCCGACGACGGATAGCAAGTTGGCGATCGCGGTACCTCGGGCGTCGGCTTCACCGCCGTAGTCCATGCGATAGCCGGGGGGCAGCTCAAAGCCGATATCTTCCAGGTGTTGCTTAAAGTCCGTGAGGGCAGTGTCGGGCAGGGCTCCGGCCACCAGAAATCCTTGGACATTGTTAAAGCGTTGACCGTCTTTTCGGGAGATGGTGGTGAAGTCGGGCACCAGGCGGCGCTGGGCGATCGCATCCAGGGGCAACCGTTGACCATTGGGGGCAATAATATCCAGACTGTCCACTTGGCTAATATTCTGGCGGGTGGCGTCGCGCAGTTTGACCCGCACGGGAATATCCTCGGTGTCTTCTAGGATGGAGCCGCCCACTGCTCCGTCTAGGTTCGTGGAAAGTTGCTGGGCGATCGCGTCATTATCCAACCCCACCCGTTTTGCCTGCACTTCGTCGATGGTGAGGGCAAATTTTGGGCGAGCTTCGGTTAGGTCAGCGCGGGTGTGAATCACCGATGGAATGGTGGCAAGCTCCATTCGTACGCGATCGCCCAGCTCCCGCAGTTGCACCACATCCGGTCCATAAAGCTGCACCTCGATGGGAGCATCAATAGGCGGTCCCTGTTCCAGTTGGCGCACCAAAATTTGCGCGGCGGGAAAGTCTTGATCAAGCTCCGTTTGCAGGGACTTCACCAAATCTCGTAAGCCATTAGTGGACTGGGTTTGCACCAGCGCCTGCCCATAATTGGGGGCGTTATCGCGCGTTTCAATCACGTTGTAATAAAACGGCGGGGCACTTTTTCCGAAGAACCAATCAACTTCGGTAATTTCTGGTTTGGCGAGGAGGCGATCGCGAATGGCCACCGCCTGACTTTGGGTTTCTTTAATGCCGGTGGAATCAGGGAACTCAATTTCTACCTGAAACTGATTGCGGTTGGTGGGGGGAAAAAACTGCTGCTCCAGGCTGCCAAATTGGGCAAATCCTAACACCGGCAAAATCAGCGCTAAGCCAACGCCAAGCCACGGACGACGCAATACGCTGCCCACGGTGGCGCTATAGCCTTGCTTTAGGCGAGGATGTCCGATGCCCGACTGGAACGCAGACCACAAATTAGGCAGGGGATTCCAGCGAGATAGCAACCCTCCCATGGCCACAATAATGGTGAGGGAAATGGCTAAAGAACTGGTCAGCGCCATAATCACCGTGACGCCGATGGTGCCAATAAATTCACCCGTGCCGCCGGGGGCAACGGCGATGGGAATAAAGGCTAAAACGGTGGTCAGCGTGGACGCTAGCAGTGGCACCAATAGATGGCTAGCAGTTTGAACTACGGCAGTTTCGGGGGAGATGTTTTCTTTGAGGCGATCGCGCACCTCATCCACCACCACAATGGCGTTATCGATTAACAACCCCAGGGCAATAATTAAGCCGGTGACGGACATTTGATGCAGGGGCACGCCAAACGCTTTCATTTCCCCAAACACCATCAGGCAGCTTAGGGGCAGCGCCATGCCAACGATTAGCGCCGATTTCCATCCCAGCATCAGCAGAGAAATAACAATCACCAGCCCGGAGCTAACGAGCAAATTACTGATAACACCGTTGAGGCGTTCTTTCACATAAATGCTTTGGTCGAGGAGAGTCACCGGTTCAATGCCGTCCGGTAGGTTTTGGCGCAGCTCATCCAAAATAGGCTCAAGCTGGTTTGCCCACAGGTCCACCCGCTCCGTTAGCTCCACCTTGGCTCCCACCACCACCGCTGGATTCCCCCGCACCGTTGCCAACTCCGGCGGCGGGTCGATAATCCCCTTTTCTACCGTTGCCACATCACCCAGCCGCGCCGTTTGTCCCGAGTCGCCGAGCACAATGGGCAGCGATCGCACCCGTTCCAGCGATTCCAAGGCGCTGTCGATTTCTAACAACACCTGGCGATCGCTTTGGCGAAATTCCCCAGCGGACACTTTGGCGTCACTATTGCGAATTTGCTGGGCAAGGCTGCCGGGGGTTAATCCCAGCTTTGCTAGTTCGGTGGCGCTCACCTCCACGCGAATTTCTTCCTGGGGTGCGCCGAAGGTTTCCACCTTATCGGTGCCGGGGAGCGATCGCAGTTCCCCTTCTAATCCTTCCGCCAGACGGCTCAGGATGGTGTAGTTGGGAGGAGAATCGAGGGTCCAGGTTAAAGCGATTAGGGCCGCGTTGGCGGTGACGGAGATATCATCAAACTCCGGCTGGCTGGCTTCGGGGGGCAGCTCAGGGATAACATCTTCCAGGGCACTGCGCACCTCGGACCATACTGGCTCCACATCGGTAATGGTTTCCTTAATTTCCACAAAAACAATAGACAGCCCCTGGGATGAGTTGGATACGACTTCGGCGATCGCCTCAATATCGTCCAGTTCCTCCTCAATTCTCTCCGTAACCAGAGACTCGACCCGCTCAGCACTGGCACCTGGGAGAAAGGTTTTTACCAAACTATTGCGATTGACAATTTGAGGATCCTCCATGCGAGGCAGCGTAAAAAACGACGAAAGCCCCCACACGAAAATTAGGGTTAGGGAAAGGATTAATAACTGACGATTGCGATAAAACCAGCGAGCGAACATGGTCTTTGCCCTGGAATAGAAAATTTAAACGGACTGGAAAAACTGAAGCGGGAGTCCAGAGGGTCTCTGACCTACGAGTTTCTGACTCCTTCGAGTTTCTGACTCCTTCGAGTTTCTGACTCCTTCGAGTTTCTGACTCCTCCGGTGAGGTTTCAGGAGCCGCGCCCCTGAGGAACGTTACTGAATACTGACCAACTGCCCCGGCACAATGCGATGGGCACCGCTAGCAATCACGCGATCGCCCGGCTGAATCGTCCCGCGCACAAACAGGCGATCGCCCCCGTCATGCAACACCTCCACATCCCGACGCACCACCTTAAACCCATTCCCCAACGCATCGCCCAACCCATACACGGACCACAACCCCCGCTCCCGAGGCACCAACGCCGTCGCCGGCACCCAAAAACCGCTCTCCGCCTGAGACTCCTTCACCGTCAACCGCGCCGTCTGGCCAATGCGTAAATTTTGAGACGCCGCCAACTGCAACACCACCGTTGCCGTGCGGCTCTCCTGTTCCAGCATCGGCAACACCGTAGTCACCACCGCAGAACGCGGCTCCCCATTGACCGTCAACCGCTGGCGAGATCCCACCGGCAACCGCCGCGCCATATCCACCGGCACCCCGATTCGCGCTTCTAGAGAACCGCCTTCAATTAGCTGCACAATCCCCTGCCCGCCACTAACTACCGTGCCTTCGTCGATAAGGCGATCGCTCACCTGCCCAGAGTAGGGAGCCTTCAGCACGGTCTTGCTCAATTCAATGTCTACCGCTGCGATCGCCGCCTTTGTTTGCTGGAGCCGCGCCGCCTGAGCCGAAACCTGCTCCACCCGCGTGCCGGTTTTTAGCTTTTCTAGCTGACTTTTCGCCTGGTTTAGCCGGTCCTGCAACGCATTGGCGCTAAACTGCTCCCGCTCCCAGTCTTCCCGAGCGATCGCCCCCGTTTCATACAACTCTTTGCGCCGATTCGCCTGCAAATTCGCCAGCGCCAACTGCTGCTCCAGGTCGCCCACCGCTGCCCGTGCCGCGTCGATATCTTCCCGTCGCGCTCCGTTTTTCAGCTCTCGTAACTGAGCTTCAGCACTGGCTGCTTCGGCTACTAGTTGCGATCGTCGAGCTTTCAGGCTGCGATCGTCCAGCCGAGCAATCACCTGCCCCGCCTGCACCACATCCCCCTGATCCGCCAACACCGCCACCACCGTTCCCGCCCCCTCAAACCCCAGCCGACTCTTGCGCCGCGCCACCAACTCCCCCGCATATTCCCGCTGGATCCCATAGCCTGCCTGAGCCTTCGCCGTCACCACCGACACTGGCAAAACTCGCCCTTGAGGCGCTGGCTTTGACACTGCCGTATCCGCAGCTGGCGGCGTACTGATTTGCCAAGCCACAATCCCCACTGGCAGCAAAACCACCGGAAAAACCCATAGCCAGCGCCTTACCTTGCGTTTTGGCGCTCCCTCTTGCGGGGATGCCGACACCACCGGATCCAACTGAAGCTCTAGCTCCAATTGATCTGGGTTCGATACAACCTGCTGATCTTTGATCGGTAGCTTTCCCTGGGCGTTAGTCATGACTCAATCCCTCGTGATGACCTTTGTTCTTGGCGCCTGGTGCCAATAGACTATGCAACGAATAACCTATGCAACTATTTTAATATTGAAATAGTTTAATATGCAAAAAGTTTAATATAAATTACTTGGCGGCGTGGAGGACTCAGCGGCGAAAAGAGGATGTGCGCTTGCGCTTTACGGTCTTCACTGGCAGCATTATTTTTAGGGAAAAAATATGGCAAGGGCCAAGCGGAGTGAAACGTCATCCATGACATTGGCGCACACGATCCTGGTGGTTCTGATGGGGGAGCCCAATAGTGGTTACGGCATCAGGAGTCGGTTTGAAGAAGATGTGCAATTTTTTTGGCAGGCGAGTCACCAACAGATTTATCGAGAATTGGGAAAAATGGAGAACCAGGGCTGGATTTCTCCTACGGTGGTGGCCCAAGAGGGAAAGCCCGATAAGAAGGTTTATGCCATTACGGACTCTGGGCGGCAGGAGCTCTTGAGGTGGTGTACGGAGCCAACGGCGCCGACGGCGATTCGTGAAGATTTAATGGTGCGAATTCTTGCCGGTCCCTATATGGATCGCGGCATGTTAATTGAAGAAGTTCAGGATCGGCGTGATTTTCATCAACAACGCCTCGAAGACTGCAGGGAGCGGGAACAGTGGTTTCGTGACCATTCGGATCTGCCGCTAGTGGAAAAATTTCGCTACCTCAATCTTCAGCGAGGAATTTTATTCGAAAAAAGCTGGGTGGATTGGTGCGATCGCGTCCTAGAGCTACTTCGGTCTCCGGATTTATCAACGATCTTTGAAGAAAGCTAGCGATCGCCCGCCAGCAGATCCATTAAACATCCTTACAAAATTCGCCCTTAGGTCCGCCGATCAACACGTCAGATTGGATACTTTTTCCCAACAACCTAAGCTCAACATGCCAAACCTGCGACGAAAAAGCGGCGGGGAGTGCAGGAGAATGCACTGGGGATCACACCATTTACCCGGAATACTCGATTTTTATCGGTGTCTTAATAAAGAAACTTCGACACCCTTAGCGTTATAAAGTTTTAATTAGAATTATGGATCGGCTCTATTAGTAGTGTCGTGTTGTATCTTTCGGTTCCCGTTTTTTGTCAAACGCTAATATCGTAAAAACATAAAGAGAATCTTAAGAGGACGAGACCATGACCCCATCTATTCTTAGAGAGCTTTGGGCTACGGTCGAATCTACTCAAAGTTCCACCCTGTTGCAGCTTGATGATCGCAGCCTAGTTGACGTGCTCGTTGATACTCTGTCTGAAAGTCAGTCTTTAACGCCAGAAGAAGCCAATAGTCTGGAAGACTATGTGCGATCAAAGCTATCGCTGATTCGAGATCTGGCCATAAGTCGCTGTGCTGCCTAGGGCGTGTGATCGACCGTATGATTAACTATGGCATCAATTAAGTACTAGAAGCCTTACGCAGTGGGAGTTTACGCCCTTTCAAGACAAGGCATATTGGGGACTAAAAATCCTTGTAGTTACTGGCTTTGAGATTTAAATGATGACGGTCCCTGAATGCTTCGCACTAGGTACGTAGCTATGCAGCCTAAATAGAACTCGCCTCAATCCTCGGCCCCGTTGCCTAGGGCGTGGCAAATTTCTCCAGCTCTTTATGTCTTCAGGTTTCTATTTCCCCAGCTCTCTAATCGAGAATGACTGAGAACGTTAATACCGTTTCATCGACGCCCTTAAGCTTCAGCGGGCGTACCTTCTGAATTTCTTCCTCGTCCAGATAATCAGCAACAGCGGCCGAAATCAGCACCATCCCAGGATCCGCCGCCGCCTGAATCCGCGACGCAATGTTAACGCAAGGGCCGATCGCCGTGTAGTCGGATCGTTGGGCGCTACCGAACATCCCCACCACCGCCGTGCCCTGGTGGATTCCGCAGCGAAACTGCACCGCTGGCATTCCTTGCTCTTCCCACTGGGCATTTAAAACTTGCAAACGCTGGTGCATTTGCCGCGCCGCCGTCACCGCCCGCTGCACCTGATCATTAGGGGTGGCATCCTCCGGTGCCCCAAACAGAGCTAGCACCGCATCTCCCATAAACTTATCCACGGTGCCCTGATTTTCAAACACCACCTCAGACATCGCCGACAGGTACTCGTTTAGCACCTCAGCAACTTTGCGCGATCGCAACGTGTTGGACAGCTGAGTAAAGCCCACAATATCGCTAAACAACACCGTCACCAGCCGCGGCTCTGGCTTTAGGTCTAAGCTCAGCTCACCTGCTGCCGCTTTTTTCACCATGGAACCAGGCAAAAACCGCTGAAGCACCGACTGCGTTAAATACTGGTTTAACTCCGCAACTCGGCGCTCGTTGGCTTTTAGCGCCAGTAAATTACGCACTTCCGCCAGCAGCTCCCGCGCATTAAAAGGCTTAGCTAAATAGGCATCCGCCCCCTGCTCTACCCCCTCCAGCCGCGTATCGTCGTCGGCCTTCGCCGTCAGCAAAATTACCGGAGTCCCCTGAAGTTGGCTGTCCTCGCGCACCATGCGAATTAAGTCCAGTCCAGAGGCCTGTGGCATCATCAAGTCGGTTACCACCGCGTCCACCCCTTTCGCTTGGGCCACGCGAAACCCTTCGTTACCGTCCCGCGCCGTTACAACCTCGTAGCCTGCCGATTTTAAAATGCTGGACACATAGACCCGCAGATCTGAGTTATCGTCCACCACCAGCACCGTCGCTGGCTCCTTAATTTCACTTTGGGACAGCTTCCGAGACAGCTTCTCCGGCAATGATTCCTCCGGCGCTTCCCCAGAAGAGCCGACAGACATGGAATCTTGGGGAGTAGACTCCTTCAACGGAGGAGCATTGGTCAGCATGGTGGCGATCGCCGCCTCTTCCGCCGCTGCGTCAATTTCCCCCTCCAAATCTGCCAGCTCCACCGCCGCCCGGCTAGCTTCATGTTCAATAGGCTGCTCTAGCACTTGATCCGCCGGTAAATGGGTGGATCCTTTTTGCAGCCACACCGTAAAGGTGCTGCCCTGTCCATACACTGAATCCACCGACACCTTGCCGCCATGAAGGCTCACCAGTTCCTGTACCAAAGCCAGTCCTAATCCAGTGCCTTCATAGGAGCGACTGACCGATCCCTCAGCCTGACGGAATCGCTCAAATAAATGGGGTAGCTGGTCATCGCGAATGCCGATTCCCGTATCTTGTACCTTCAGCACAAAGCTATCGGAGGTACAGCTCAGGCTAACCGTAATGTTGCCGCCGCTGGAAGTGAACTTCATGGCGTTGGACAGCAGGTTGTACAGCACCTTATCAAAACGCTCAATGTCCACGTAGGCAGGCGGTCCATCGTCCAAATGGGTCACCAGGGAAATGCCTTTGCGATCGCTATAACCCTGAAACGCCTCGACAATTTGCTCCGTAAACCGGGTCAAATTGAGGGGGCGAAAGGTGGGCTGTAGCCGCTGGGCGTCAATGCGCTGAATGTCCAAAAGCTGGTTGACCAACCGCAGCAGCCGCCGAGAATTACGCAGGGCGATCGCCGCTTGGTCTCCCGGCAAACCGCCGCCATTATCTACCGCCGCCTCCAGCGGTCCAATCATCAAGGTCAACGGCGTACGAAATTCGTGGGAGACGTTCTGAAAAAACTCATTTTTTTGCTTATCTAGCGCGAGCAACTGCTCCGCCTGCTTGCGAGTTTGCTGATATAGTCGAGCCTGCTGCACCGCGATCGCCGCCTGAATCGACACCTCCTCCGCCAGCTCAATATCCTCAGTCTTCCAGGGATGCAGCTCCTTGTGGCGCAGGGAAATGCTGCCGATAATTTTCCCCTCCGCCAACAGAGGCAGCACCAACAGCGATCGCGCTCGCTCCCGCAAAGGCAGCTCCTCCGCTTCGTGGGGCGTATCCTGATACAAATCATCCACCGCCACAGCGCCCTTCGAGGCAATCACTCGCTGGAGCACCGGATTACTGGCGATCGGCACCAAAGATCGCGGCAATGCCCCTGGCAAACTGGGGTCAGCCAACGCCACCGGATCAATTCCCTTAAACTTCTTTGCCCCACCGGCACCGTTCTCTGCCAGGTGATGATCCTGCCCCTGGGGCAGTCCTGCATCAGAAGGATGGCTCTTCTCGTGGAATCCCACACACTGCATATACTCATCGCTGGGGGTCCACAGGGACAACGTGCAGCCGTCGGCGTCCATCGCCGTACCGAGCTGTTCAGTGATGGTGGAAAAAATCTGGGTGGGATCCAAGCTAGAGCGAATTGCCGCCGTGATTCCGTTAATTAACTCTTCCCGACGCAGGGATTTTTGTAGAGCCTGGGTGCGCGATCGCAACACATTATGGGTTGCCACCGCCTTGCGCACCGAGTCCTTTAAGTCCTCATCATCCCAAGGCTTCGTAACGTACTTAAAAACCTTACCGGTATTGATCGCCTCAACTAAATCATCAACATCGGTGTAGCCCGTAACAATAATCCGCATAATGTCCGGATACTGGGCCGCCGTCAGACTTAGAAACTCAGTACCACTCATTAGCGGCATGCGCTGGTCCGACACAATTACCGCAATTTCATCCTCCCGAGCCAAAATCTCCAATGCATCAGGGCCACTAGATGCCCGCAACACTCGGAACTCGCGGTGCAAGGTGCGATAAAGCAGGTCCAAAATATCCGGTTCATCGTCAATAACCAGAACCGTTGGCTTTTTGGGGCGGGAAGTAGGGCGAGAAGAGGTCATAGGGACGCCTTTACCTCACTGAGGCCAAATATTCGGGTCCAACATAGCGACAGGAAATACTGTTGTTGAGCAGGCTTTTGCTGCTCAGAATTTGGCGACGGGGAAAGCTCCCGTTGAAAAGATAGTACGAAAAGTGACAAGAAGCCCACTGGCAGCCGATCACTCGACAGCACATTATTGGCGACAGTAGCGGAGAGCGACATAAGACAGCGACGGAGTGGAAAAACGTGTCTAAGTACTTCTAAACCTAACTTACAGCGGCTGTGAGGCACTGGCTTGAGGGAAAAACAGCGGACCATCCTCCTACATCACCATTCTAATCCGCCTCAAACATTGAACAAGAGAATGACCAAATTACACCAAGGGGCTCAGGGCTTGAGTAGACATTGCAACAGTTGCTAACTTTACGACGGTACTGAAATTCCAACGGCACTGACTGATTTATTTCCAAAGATTACCTTGATCCGCGGTTGTCTCTGGTAAGGATCGTTACCTCGTAGGTAGGGCCTCGCTTGTTTGCAATGTCCCAGGGATCGTTGTTACTTGACAACCTTTATTTGACAGCTTTTGACTACGAGCAAGTTTTCATTCAGGCATCACCTTAAGTTTGAAGACGAGACGATAAGCCGCCAATACCTGGCTGCCATTACCTCCACAAAGGTGCTAATTCTTAAATTCTCCCCTTACGGTTCATCAAGGCTTGCTTGCTATTTCCACACACGCAAGCGGCTATCAGGACGGTATTTTTAAAACGGCTTAAAACGGCACTGAAGTTGTGACAGACAGTCCGCTGCTCTTAGAGCTCGCGTACTCAAAGTCTTTGTTATACAGCCCCATTGGTGAAGAAGAGATAGGCGATCGCCCCAAGCCCCGTTTATCGCCCCAAGCCTCGCTTAATGTTCAGACAATAATTCGGAAAACCAAGCGCAAAGACCAGACACAAGAAAATTTAGGCGCAAAATCCTCCCAAAAGCAGAGGTTGCGTTTTTTGTACTTTCCTATCTAGGCGTAAAGGGTACAATACGAAGCGGTGGGCAGCGAAACAGAGCTTTACTGCGGCATATCAACCTCTGGCTCTCTTTCTCCCACAGTTGTGGCTGAGCAGGTATATTCACTGTGAAACTTGAGTCCGAGCCTTATTCCACGCCTGAAAACTTCTCGAATCCCCTGTCGGAAACAGCCGATCCCCGGTGGACTCCCCCCTCAACGCCTGGTGGCTTTTCCTCTTCAAGGCGGCGATACAGTGCTGTAGACATTGCTAGATATTATTCCCGTCGCCCTTGGTTACCGCTGTATCGCTTGATTCAAATCATTCTCTTCAGCGCCAGCTTTCTACTGGGCACCCTGGGTGACTACCTGTTCGGCGAAAATCAAGCGACGCTTGCCAAGCGAGCGCAGCAGCTCCGTAAGATTTTGGTGCGGCTAGGGCCCACCTTCATCAAGGTTGGTCAAGCCCTATCCACGCGGCCAGACTTAATCCGGGTGGATTATTTAGCAGAGCTCGAAAAGCTTCAGGACCAGCTTCCTCCCTTTCCCACCGAGCTTGCCTTTCGTATTTTGGAAGCGGACTTTGGCTATCCCGTCGAAGACCTATTTTTTGAAATTTCCCCCCAGCCGATCGCCGCAGCCAGTCTAGGGCAGGTTTACAAAGCTCGTCTACACACGGGCGAAAGCGTCGCCGTGAAAGTGCAGCGCCCAGAGCTGTTGCCCACCCTAACGTTGGACCTGTACCTGCTCCGTATTGGAGCGGGAGCCCTTGCCCCGTGGCTGCCGCTGAATCTGGGGCATGATTTACAGCTCATCGTGGATGAGTTTGGAGTCAAGCTGTTTGAAGAAATTGACTATTTAAATGAAGGGCGGAACGCGGAACGGTTTGCCGCTAACTTCCAAAACGATCCGTCGGTAATGGTGCCTGAAATCTACTGGCGTTATAGTTCCCAGCGTGTACTGGCTCTGGAGTGGATTGATGGCATTAAGTTAACGGACACCAATCGCGTTAAAGAGGCTCAGCTTGATCAAAACGAACTAATTACCATTGGTGTAACCTCTGGACTGCGTCAGCTACTGGAATATGGCTTTTTCCATGCGGATCCCCATCCAGGCAACCTGTTCGCTATGCGGGACGGGCGGATGGCTTACATCGATTTCGGCATGATGGATCAGATGGACGAAACCACCAAGGAAACCATTGTGGATTCGGTGGTTCATCTCATCAACAAGAAATACGACAAGCTTACGGAAGATTTCGTCAAGTTAGGTTTCCTGGCACCGGACACGGATATTACGCCGATTATCCCGGCCCTGGAGGATGTGTTTGGAGACATCATTGGCGCTAGCGTGGGTGACTTTAACTTTAAAACCATTACGGATCGCTTTTCGGAGCTTATGTACGAGTACCCATTTCGGGTGCCGGCTAAGTTTGCGCTGATTATTCGCTCGCTAGTCACCCAGGAAGGGCTAGCCCTTAGCCTGAATCCAGCATTCAAAATTGTGGAGATTGCCTATCCTTATGTGGCTCGGCGGCTGCTGCGGGGGGAATCACCGGCGTTACGACGGCGGCTGATTGAGGTGCTCTTTGAGGATGGAAAGTTTCAATGGAAGCGGCTGGAAAATTTGCTGCGTATTGCCCAGGGAGACAGCAGTGCCCAGTTTGACTTGGTGCCCACGGCGCAAATGGGACTGCAGTATTTAATGTCTGACGAGGGGCAAGTATTTCGCGATCGCCTGTTGCTAGCCTTGGTGGAAGATGGGCGACTCCATACGGCAGAGGTGCAGCGGCTGTGGGATCTAGTGAAAGATCAAGTGGAGCCGGGACAGGTGGTGGAAGCAGCCTGGGGCACTGCCTGGAGCGCCTTAACCGAGTTTTCTCGAGAACGAGCGGTGCAGATATTGCCAAAGCAATTTTTACCCGTTTTGGACAATACCGTGGCCGCCTTGCGGGATAATGCTCAAATCTAACGACACGATTTGACTGAATAGAACAGTGACCCATGATGATTTTTGATGCTCCCCAAGCGCCGATTATTCAACTGATTGTTGGCTTTGTCGTGGGGGGTGGGTGCGGTGCCCTGTTCGCCAAAATGTTTCGAGATCGAGTAAAAACCTGGCTGGCAACGGAAGAGCGCGATCCAGCAGAGTTTATGCGATCGCCCCTGCGGTTTCCCTATGTGGGCACAGCCCTGGGAGCCTGCGTTTTTCTGGCGGCTACGCTACAAACCTTTACAATTCCCGTCAAGTGGGCATTTATCATGTCCGGCAGCGTCACCGTGGGCGGGGCGATCGCCGTTTGGTGGCAGTTGGGTGTAATCCTGCGGCAGGTGCAGCGAGGCGGCGTTGACGCCATTGACCTAGGCTCTCTGCGCTAGGATGCAGGGCAAAGGAGCGCCAGGAAAATTGCTGAAATCCCCATGCCGGCGTTCGTGAACCGCATCTATGTCAGAGCTAGCCAATCCTTCTTCTAAATCTGATATATCCCTCGAAGCCAGTGCCCTTGAGACGCGTGGCATTGAGGCTAGTGGCATTGAGACTAACGGCAACAATGACAGCAGCGACGAGCAGGCATTCGGGCGGACGTTGCCCCCCATAGAGTCGGAAATTGATTCGCGATCGCCCAACTCCCTCGGTGGATCTCCCCTCAGCAGCGCCATTGTATGGGTGGGGCGGGAGGAGCGATCCCTGTCCATTTGGCTCCAGTGGCTGTTTGTTATTGCGGTCACCGCCGTTTTATCCGCCAGCGTTGGGGCGGCGATCGCCCTTTTCGACCCCTTGAAGCCGGAAAAATGGTTGGGCATTAGCGCTCCGGTGGACATTAACAATCCGTCCATTAAGCGTTCTTGGGATCAAGGCTGGCAGTATCGTCTAACCCGTCCCATGAATGTCGCCCTTATTGGTGTGGACCACAGCGATCCAGGCGCACCGCCCCACCAACAAAGCCTGGGCGGACGCAGCGACACATTACTAGTGGCACGCCTTAACCCTCGGGAAAAGCTCACCACGGTGCTGTCGGTGCCTCGGGATACCTTGGTTACCATTCCTGGACACGGTCGCCGCCGCATTAACCAAGCCAATGCCCTGGGCGGTCCCGCATTAGTAAACAAAACCTTGCAGGAAAACTTAGGGGATTTGCCCATTGATCGCTACGTGCGGATCAACACGTTGGCGTTCCGGGAGCTCATTGATTTGCTGGGTGGGGTGGAAATTTTTGTGCCTCGACCCATGGAATATACGGACCATACCCAGGGGCTAGACATTCAGTTAACGGCAGGCTGGCAAACCATTACCGGCGATCAGGCGGAGCAGTTTGTGCGCTATCGCAGCGATGGACTGGGAGATATTGGACGGGTGCAGCGCCAGCAAATGTTGCTAAAGGCGTTGCGATCGCGCCTGGCAAGCCCCGATATTTGGCTGCGGCTACCGGAAATTTTGCAGCGGGTGCAGCATTATGTGGACACTAACTTGTCCTGGGAAGAGCTCACGGCCCTATTAGGCTTCGGGCTACGGCAGTCGAGCGATCGCTGGCAGTTTGTGCTATTACCGGGTCGGTTTGGCACAGCAAAGGATGGAGATGCTGGAGCGTGGATTGCCGATGAAAACGAGAGATCGCGCCTGGCTCGGGAATTATTCCAGGTGAATTACGAAGGTCCCCGCCGCAGTTCCATTAATAGTGACGCCGCTCGCGATCGCTACGCTTTTGCCTATGCCCGCATCGCCATCCAAAACGCTTCGGGGGATCCCAAGGCAGTGGAGCAAGTGCGCACCCGACTTCAGCGCTTAGGATTTCGCCAGGTTTACACCATTGGCCCCTGGAGCGATACCCTCAGCCGCACAGAGGTTATTGTGCAAACGGGACGGCGAGAGGTGGCGGAACTGGTGCAGCGACGGCTGGGGGTGGGACAGCTTAACCCGTCGTCCATTGGCGATTTGGGCTCTGACCTAACCCTGCGTTTGGGGAAAGATTGGGTAGAGGCAGTTCCCCCAGCACCGGCAGACCCGGCCATTGAATAATGTTTGTGATTGAATAATGTTTGTTTTAGTGGTGCTGATTTAGGCGCAATATTTATCTGGAAAATTTGTCTAGGTAATCTGGGAAATTTGTCTGGATAATCTGGGAAATCTATCTGGACAGTAATGTTGAGTTAAAGGGAGGAGTGGGCTTTGGGAGCTGAATCTGGGGGAGCGATCGCCGCGATCTTGCCCGCCATTAAAACTGTGCTGTGGCGTATTTTCAGCTTTGGAGCCCTGTTGTACGTTGCCGTTGGCGCCTACGGTTACTTTCTCGCGGAACGACAGATTTTTCCTGCCCCACCCGTGGGCTACGGTGTCGACGAACCCAATTTACTCACCTTTAACGCCGATCCCGACGTCATGCTGCGAGCTGTCCACTTAACTCGCCCCGACGCCACTTACACTTTGCTGCTGAGCCACGGTAACGGTTCAGACCTTGGCAGCATTCGCGCCAATATCAACCAGCTACACCAGTTGGGGTTTAACGTATTTGCCTACGACTATCGGGGCTATGGGCTAAGCGACGGCACGCCAACGGAGGCGGGTATTTACCAGGACGTGGAAGCAGCATATCGTTACCTGCGGGAGCAAGGGGTAGCGGCGGACCGCATTATTCCTTACGGCATTTCCATCGGCGGCGCACCGTCTATCCATATTGCGGCGACGCAGCCCGTGGCAGGGCTGGTGCTGGAAGCGACCTTTACCAGCATTTTTCGCGTGGTCACTCAGGTTTCCCTGTACCCCTTCGATAAATTTCCTAACCTCCAGCGCCTGCAGGAGGTATCGGTGCCCATCGTTATTTTCCATGGCACCCGGGACGAAATTATTCCCTTTTCCCACGGGCAACAGCTGGCCCAGGTGCATCCTCAGCGCACGGAATTTGTGGCGATCGCCAACGGCACCCACAACGATTTGCCATGGGTAGCAGGGGACACAATGGCTAACACCCTCATTGACTTCACCCAAAAATTAAGCAAAAACAATTAGGGTCCACGTTCAGCCTAACCTCAAACTTAAGATGGGCAAGGGTTTCAGCCCTATACAAGCCCCTCGTTTTAAGCGGAAAATCATCACCAAAGTCCTTTCGGATGAAAAAAAAGTTGGAGAAATTTGCATAAAAAAAATCTCCCAGGCCGATAGCTAAGTAACACCTCCAAAGCGTCGTCAATGTTGGGGAAGTTCCTCCGGGAAAATTCTTGGGGGCGATCGCCTTGGCAGGTGGAATTGTCAAAATCGCAATTTACACCGCACTCTCGGTTTGTAACTATGGTTGTTCAGAAATTTTCTCTTAAGTCTTTTGGTGAACACTTAGGACACGCTTTAAAGCAGCATTATCTAAACCAGTATTACCCCCAGTTTCGAAAGGAAAGCCTGGGCTTACTTGAGACTTTAAACCCGTCGGAAAATTTCAATTTATCGGGAAATTCACTGGAGGAGTTATCGGATATTCGCTGGGGCGACTGCCTGCAGGTTCCAGCCATCATCCAAGTGCGTATCACGGAATCCCACTTGTACCTATGGTCCCTGGGAGACGCCATTAAACTTAACCACCCTGGGATCTTGCACCACTCGGCATTATCTTCTGACCAAGCTCAGCGCCTACGGTTCGCCATTGACAACGCGCCTCGAGGGACCCAGGCAGTGATTGAGCGGTTGGGACGCTTAGACTTTGGTCCACTGGTACGAAAATTGTGGGCGTGCCACGGGGATAACGGTCAGGATGGTTGGTCGCGATCGCGCCTCTATGGGGCAGTTCAAAGCTACGCCAGCTTTTTGTTGGACGTTGCCCTCCAGCCAGAAATGTCCTTCTCTGCCACCAGTAGCGATATGGATGAGGTGTGGCATTGTCATATTTTGCAAACGCAAAAATACACCAACGACTGCAAAATTCTACTCGGTTACTACCTACACCATGAGGCAAGTTCAGCGCCGCTCCAGATTTTTGACCCCCCAAAATCCCTGCTGAGCAGCGGCGGTGGCAGGGCTCACGAGAGTATCCATGCTAGCCGCCCTTCAGTGGTTGAAGGCACAGGGTTCTGTCGAACGGATCTCCCAGAGATGGCTACCGTTCGCGCCGCCTAGGCATAAGGTTCAAACAAAATGCCCTCCATCACTGAAATGGAGGGCATCTGAAAAGTACCTTAGTGTTCCTTACTAACCAGGTGCTTAATCAACCAGGCAATTATTACCGGGCACCAACCAGCAGCTCGTGGGCATGCTTCGCAGTTTCGAAGAAGAAGGCGGCGTTCTCTTCCGGGGTGGTGGAAATAATTCCGTGCCCCAAGTTGAGCACATGTCCAGTGGGCCCCGCTTTCTTAATGGTTTCTAGAATGCGATCGCGGATAAAGTCCTTCGCCCCAAAGAGCACACCGGGGTCGATATTGCCCTGAACCATCATATCGGGACCTAAACGCTGACGGGCTTCCGCCATATCAACGGTCCAATCCACACTGATAACATCCACACCGGACTTAGCCATGCGCTCAAGAATGCCTGAACCACCGCTGATATACAGAATCAAAGGCACGGTGGGATGCTTGGCTTTAACCTGATCCACCACCATCTTGATGTAAGGCAATGCAAAGGTTTCGAAATCTTGGGGGCACAGCTGCCCAGCCCACGAGTCGAACAATTGCACCACTTGAGCGCCGGACTCGATTTGATAGCAGGCGTACTGGGCGATCGCGTCAGCTAGCTTAGCCAAAAAAGCGTGGAGCACCGTGGGCTCAGAAAACGCCATGGCTTTGATTTTGGCGTAGTCTTTGGAGCTCTTGCCCTCAATGGAGTAAGCCGCCAAGGTCCAAGGCGCCCCCACAAAACCCAACACAGTGGTGTGGCTGTCCACCTCTGCCCGCAGGGTGTTCAAAATGGTTTTGATAAAGGGGAACTGGCTGTCCGGCTCAAAGGGGGTCAGCTTGCTCACCTGATCCATGGTGCGAATAGGATTTTCGATAACCGGACCTTTACTCTCCACAATTTCGAAATTGATGCCCAAACCGGGCAGGGGGGTGAGGATATCGGAGAACATAATCACGCCGTCGGGCTTGAAGGCGCGATAGGGCTGAAGGGAAATTTCGATAGCGAGGTCGGGGTTCTCCGAGCGATCGCGAAAAGACGGGTACTTAGTGCGTAAATCCCGATAGATTTTCATGTAGCGCCCTGCTTGCCGCATCATCCACACGGGAGGGCGTTCGAGCTGCTCCCCTCGAAGGGCTCTCAAAATATAGGGAACGTCGCTAGCACCGGTTGTCATAGTGTTTCCGTCGTATTGCCGTAATAGCGGTCTATTAAATTCAAGTAAACTTATCATTGCAGCTAAAGGCTCCAGGGCGTTACGGAAGGAGATTTTCGTTACGTTTTCTCAATAACAATTCAAAAAATGTTTCAAGGAGAATTTCGTAACATCCCCCAGCGATCGCCATGGCTGATTTGTGTCCTGGGCGGCATCTTGGGCGGACTGGCGCTGGAGCCGGTGGGATGGTTTCCCCTGGCGGGGGTGGCCCTAGTGCCGGTGCTGTGGACGTTGGGGCGGGGTTTCTCCTACAGGACAGTGGCGATCGCCAGTTTTGCCTGGGGGTTTGGTTTTCACGGGGTGGGGCTGTGGTGGCTCACGGGACTGCATCCGTTGACCTGGCTGGGGTTGGACTGGTGGACTAGCGTTGGTGTGGCGCTAGGGTGCTGGCTATTGGTGAGCCTTTGGGGGGCGCTGTTGGTCACCGCTTGGGGGGTAGCTACGGCAGCATTTTGGCGATGGCTAGGCTCCCCACCTCATCAACAGTCCCAACCAGCAAGGGCACTTACGGCCTGGGAACGCATCTTTTGGGCAACCACCCTGTGGTGCGTGATGGAAACCCTGGGAAACTGGACGCCCCTGTGGTGGACCGCCTTGGGATTAACCCAAAGTCCCCATAATTTGCCGCTGCTCCATTGGGGACAGGTGTCGGGACCAATTACAATCGCCGCCATTTTAGTTTTGATTAACGGCTGCATTACCGAAGCTTTTACGGTGGACGCCAGGGGGAAATCTGGTGCGAGATCTGGGACCCAGGCTTGGGTGGTAGGGGCGATCGCTCTGGTGCTGGTGGCGGAAATCACCGGACTGTTTGCCTATAGCCAACCCCTGGGGGACAGCCCCGACGACGCCATTGACGTGGGCATTATCCAAGGCAATATGCCCAATGAGCTGAAGTTTGGATCCAACGGCTGGCTATTGGCAGTGCAAGGCTACAGCAATGGCTACCAGGCCCTGGCGGATCAGGGAGTTGATTTGGTAATCTTTCCCGAAACGGCAATTCCGCTGATTTGGCAGGAGCCGTTTCGGTCTCGCAGTGATCTGTACAAATCCATTCGCGATCGCCAAACTCCAGCCCTCCTCGGCGTTTTCGAGCCTGCCCAATCCCAGCCGTCCACCAACGGTCGCCGCTCGTTTGTCCCCGACCTAAATAATTCTCTGCTGGCGGTGGACGGCAACGTCCAGCCGGTGGGGCGCTACAGCAAGCGATACCTGGTGCCCCTGGGGGAATACATTCCGTTCCAGGAAATCCTGGGGCAGTTTATCCAGCGCCTGTCGCCATTACAGGTAACAATCTTGCCCGGTAAAGCCAATCAACTGTTGGAGACCCCCCTGGGGCAAAGCATCGCCGGCATTTGCTACGATTCCGCCTTCGCCGAAAATTTCCGATATCAAGCGGCTGCCGGAGGGCAGTGGATTGTGACCTCGTCCAACAACGCTCACTACCGCACTGCCATGTTTGCCCAGCACCATGCCCAGGATGTGATGCGGGCGATCGAAACGGACCGATGGTTAGCCAGCGCCACCAACACCGGCACCTCCGCCATTACCAATCCCCATGGGATCGATCAGTGGCATTCCATTGCCAACACTTACGCCGCCCACGCCGACACCATTTATCGCCGTACCACCCAAACCCTTTACGTTCGCTGGGGCAACTGGCTGGTTCTTCCCCTCGCTGCTTTGAGTGCCGTCCTAAGTGCCCTGAATTTAGGGCGTGCCATCAATGAGAAATAGCCATAAGTTTGGCGAGTCAAGGATACGCCCCTTTTCAGAATACGAAGATACAGGGTGGTCCCTTTTATGATTAGGGGCTATTGATTAGGGGCTGTCATCGTTTAAACCTCAAAGCCAGTAATAACAAGGGTTTCACCCTAAGAGGACGTCTGAAAAGTCTAATTTATGACGCCAGCCGCTTGAGTAAGAG
>CALGDE010000092.1 GCA_937883785.1 uncultured cyanobacterium | reverse complement strand
CAATGGCGCTTTTCAACTTTCTGCACCACTCAGTGCATAAGTGGGATGCTCCCGGTAATTACTGTAGCGATCGCCAAAAGCTTCTCTGGATATTTGTAATTTGACCGGATTTTCCAAGTGGTATTACCTAAAATGAAATAGCTTTGAGGGCAAAACGTACTCTCTGAGAGAGTTGAACGAATCAAAACGCCAACGCTAAAGCCCAAACCCACGGTGTTACTCCGTGATATCACTGAACTAAGTCGCCCCGTTCAAAATTTCTGCGACGCCCGACTCCTTACTTCTCGTCCATGACTAACTCTGCCCAGCCATCGTCACCAAAATCGACACAGACGGTCACGCCCTTCATTGTGCCGGAGCAGATGTTCGCTCTTATCGACAATTTATTGCCCTTCGAAGTTTGCCTTTACCATCAGGTTCTCCCCCTTTCCATCCGCGAAAGCACTTTGTATTTAGGCGCGGTGCATCCCGATGAATCGGAGGGGCTCAAATATGTCCAGGCTTTGTTGGCCCACACTCCCTATACGATCGCCCTAAAGCCCATTGCCGCTGCCACCCAACAGCATTATTTATCGGCATTTCTAAGTTACGACCGCCAAATTAAAGAAGCCGGCGAAGATTTAATTGAACACAGCGCAGAAATGGCCCTAGCCGATGACTCTAGCTACGCTGAGTTTCTCGATGATTCCGAAGTCAGCACCATTCCTGACGGTCGCCCCATTAATGATTCGGACCAGCCCGATACTTGGATTGGGGATGCGGGCGGAGACGACGATGTAACCCCTGGACTGAATGCCACCATAGTGGCGCCGTCAGTGGATTCTGGTTCAGAGCAGTCTACTGATTTAGACGATTCTGATTCCGATTTACCACCCACCGTTGGAGTTGATTTGGCGGCGATCGCCCAAGAGGACGACCTAGAAGACGAGGACCTTAACCCGGCGGAAGACTTAGCCGAAAGCGATCCCGCCAATGCTTTGGCCGTTGACCCCGAAAAGTTAGACGCTCAAATGGACACGGTGATTGCGCCTACGGATGTGGCGGTGGAAGATTTGGTGCCCCAAAGCGAGGCTATGTTGGACGATATTCCCCAGCATGGGGATGCGCAAAGTGGTACACCAGGGAATTTGGAGGAAGAAGCCGAAGGGGGCAAAGGGATTGACGAGGAGGATCCGGCCAGTTTTGCGGAAGAGTTCGAAGCAGCGCTGGCGGCTGAAGATGTGCCCCCTCGTTACGGGGTAGGCGAGTTGGTACAAGCTCCCCCGGAAGCTGCCATTGTCACCACGTCTCCCTCCATGGAGCTAATCTCAAAGCCTCGCCCCGCCAAGCTAGTTTTTGACCAGGTGGATGATGACCTGTCCCCGGAAGAACTGGGCACGTTGCCCCCTCGAGCTTTGACCCAAGCCCTATTGCGGCGCTCCATTGTGCAGGGGATTGGTCGCCTATTCCTAGAGCGACACCCTAACCATGGGCGGATTTTATGTAGCCAAGACGGTGTGCTGGAGGCGGTGCTAGACCCCATTCCGTTGCCCAGTTTTCAGGGGGTGATTAATGAGCTAAAGCTACTGGTGGAAGTGCCTTTAATCCAAACGGAACGGTCTAAACAGGTGGATATTGAGCGGGTCCACCAGGGTGAACTGTTGATGTTACGGCTGCGGCTGTCGCCGGGAAATCATGGGGAAGAGGCGACCCTTCAGGTGTTGCGAGGGGCAGCGTTAAAGTTTTACCAGCAACAGCAGTTGAGTAGCTTAGGGCAAAATGCTTTGACCCTGGCGCGGCGATTGCAGCAGCAAGTGGCGGAAATTGAAGCTCGAAGCCGATTGCTTCCTGATTTGGGCACTGATTTACCCTCAGTCCCTGAGCTACGGCAGCTAGTACGCTACATTTCCACGACTTTGGACAACCTGTGACATAGGGCAGCGTGCATCCTAAGTTGGGCGTCAGGACAATGTTGGTCTTTAGGGCAATGGTGGTTTTAAGGGCAATACCGATTCCCGTTAAAACTGAGCCCCACTGAGTCTAATGGTCAGTACCTGAAGTCACCGCGGCTGAGTCCATAACTGGCAACGTGATGGTGAATGTGGCGCCCTGTCCAGATTTTGAAGAACAGGTGATGGTGCCGCCATGTTTTTCGGTAATGATCTGGTGGGCGATCGCCAGCCCCAGCCCTGTTCCCTTCCCCACAGGCTTGGTGGTGAAGAATGGATTAAAAATATTCGCCCTGGTTTCTTCACTCATACCGCCCCCGTTATCGCCGATGCGAATGGAAATCCTGTCCCCTTCCTTAACGGTTTTGATATAAATTTCACCCCGATCCGTCTGGGAAGATGCGGCGTCACCCATGCACGCTTCCACCGCGTCAACGGCGTTACCGAGAAGGTTCATAAACACCTGGTTAAGCTGTCCGGCGTAGCATTCCACCTTCGGCAAATTGCCGTAGTCTTTGATAACTTGAATCTCCGGTCGCCAATCTTGGGCCCGCAGACGGGTTCGCAGAATCATCAGGGTACTATCAATGCCCTCGTGCAAATCCACATCTTTTAAGGCGGCCTCATCCAGGCGGGAGAAGGTGCGCAGGGACTTAACAATTTCCTCAATGCGACTGGTGCCCACGTTCATGGATTGGAATAATTGCTGCAAGTCCCCTTTTAAGAATTCCAGGTCAATCTCTTCAATTTCATCCTGAATATCAGGATGGGGGTCGGGATAATGCTCTTCGTACAGCAGGCACAAGCCAAGTAAGTCTTCCATATAGTCACGGGCATGAGCCAGATTGCCGTGAATAAAGCTCACCGGGTTGTTGATTTCGTGAGCAACCCCCGCCACCATTTGCCCTAAGCCAGACATCTTTTCGCTTTGAATCAATTGGGTTTGAGTGCGCTGGAGCTTCACAAGAAGTTCTTCTAGTTCCTGGGTGCGGGCTTGGCTTTGGGCTAATAGATCCGCCTGGTTGATGGCGATCGCCACCTGAGCAATAATCGCCTCCAAAAAGTCCACTTCATCGTCTTGCCAAGGGAGCACCGTACGATCATTCAGGCAAGCGATCGCCCCGCGTTTACCAGACTCGGAACATACGGGCAATGCCAGCATGGACTGGTGACCCAGGGTCGTCAGCGCATTGCGTAAGTGTGGTGCTTCCACTGCGCCCACCTCGTCCACGCGGAAAATTGATCGACACTGAAAGGCATCCAAAAGTATCCCCAGAGAATCCTCTGAATGGTGCCCCATCAGGCTCGGCAAATCAGGGTGGCGCTCTTCGGCAGTCACTTGCCAGTGGGTGTCCTTTTCCCCCGGAGTGCACAGGGCAAAGTAGCAGCGTTCTACCCCTAGAAACTGTTTCACCTCGCGTACGGTGGCTTCAATGATGCGATCCAGATCGAGAGAGATGCGAATTTGATTGGCAATTTGATTCAGCAGTTTTTCCTGTCGCGCCTGCTGTTGAATTTGTTCGGTGGATTTCACCAAAGCAATTTCCGATAGCTTTTGGGGCGTGTCGTTTAGCACCGACCCCAACAAGCCGATCACCTCCCCTTGATCATTGCGCCAAGTTTCTCCCCTTGACCGTATCCACTGAATTGATCCGTCGGGACACACAATGCGATGTTCAATGCGATATTCCTGTTCAGTTCTTAAGGCTTGGGCGATCGCCTGCTGAGCGGCGTCGAGATCCTCAGGATGAATTAGAGCTACATAATCCTCAAAGGTGCCTCCGAAAGAATTTTCCTCTAACCCCAAAATTTCTTCCACCCCATCGGACCAAATCACTTCGTTGGTGGTGCGATTCCAATTCCAACAGCCCATCTTTCCTGCCTGAAGGGTAAGCTGCAAAATGCGATCCTTCTCTCGCACCGCCTTTTCAGATCGCATTCGTTCGATTTCTGCCCCCACCCGAGCGGCAAAAATCTCCAAAATCGAAGCCTGGGTTTCCGAAGCCTCTGCAAGTGCCTCGGTGTGGAGCACAGCAATTAGCCCTACCACCGTGCCCCGAGAATTTACCAGGGGAATGCCCACGTAACTTTCTGCGTTGAGGGGGGCGAGATAGGGATCGTCGGGAAACAAAGCTTGCACGGAGTCGACGTAGCGACAAATTTCGCCATCCGCGAGTACGTTATTGCAGGGAGTGTCGGACAAATCATATTGGAAACTTTCGCCAAAATCGGACTGCATCCAAGAGGCAATCACGTTTGCTTTGGTTATTTTCGATTGGGATCGGTCCAATTCAGCAATCAAAACATAGGCAACTTCCAGCACTTCCGCCAGGGACTTGACGCAGGCGCGAAAAAATTCCTCGCCAGTGTGGGCGGCGGTTCCTTCTACGATGGAGCGCAGAGCTTTGTCCTGGCGATCGCGCTCCCGCTCTAACCTGACTTTTTCGCTGATATCGCGAACCAGCACCAGAGCATGGACCTTGCCGCGATAGGGAAAGGGAATTCCTTTCACCTCAATATCAATAATGCGACCACTGCTGTGTAAGTTCTGAGCTTGACAGGTGAAAACATGCCCCTCTTGCACCACGCTAATAAATTGTCCCAATGCAGCGTGGGAGTCAGGATGCACGATATCCACATAGGGCAAACTTAGGAACTCTGAGTAAGGGTAACCGTGCATTTGATGATAAGCAGGGTTAACTTCCACCAGTTGCCCCTGCTCCAGATCAACAATGCCCAGACCGTCGATGATGGTTTCGAATATCTGGCGATATTGTTCTTCCTTTTGGCGTAGTTTTTCTTCAGCGGCTTTGCGATCGCTCACATCTCGGGATACACCCACCGTCAAAGTGATTTTCCCTTCTTCACCCCGAATGGCTGACTTGATGGTGCTAAATTGCCGAATAATTCCGTCGTGACGAGTGACCGGCTCTTCCACTTCCAAGGTCTCGCCCGTTGTAAACACGTGGGCGTCGTCGCGAACATACTGTTGGGTATGATCCGGATCGTTGAACGGCGCATCGACTAGCTTCTCCAGCTCCCCGTTGCCCATGCCGTAATACTCTCGAAACGCCTTGTTCGCCCAAACAATGCGAGAGTGCTCTCCTTTCACCAGCACCATATCGGTAATGGCATCAAGAATCTGTTGATATTTAGTTTCACTGTCGCGCAGAGCTTGTTCCGCCCTTTTGCGATCGCCGACATCGATAATAATTCCGTCCCAAACAATATCTCCATTGCTTTGTAGTTCGGGTTCGGAAATGGCTTGTACCCACTTCAAAACACCGTTGGGAGTGGTGAAGCGATACTCACAGTTAAATCGATTAAGGGTGCGTGCTGACTCTTGAATGGTTGCCTGGAGGTGATCAATATCGTCGGGATGGATAAGTTCAAAAATGTGCAGAAAATTATCTGGCTCGATCCCGCAATTCTCTCGACTCTTCTCGGAAACATAAGGAAAAGACTGGGTTCCATCTGGCTCCAAACGATACTGGAAAATAACGCCGGGTAAGTTATCTGCCAGGCGCTTGAAACGCGATTCCGTTGCTCGAAGTGCGAGCTGTTTGGCGTTAACTTCGGCGGCGAGTGCTTCATTCTGCTGCTCTAGTTTGAGACGCTTTTCTTCGCGCTCGGTGACATCAGCGGAAGTCCCCAAAATCCCAATGACCCGTCCGTTTTCGTCCCGCAACGGCACTTTGTTAGTTTCGACCCAGATTTGCGAGCCATCGCCGATCAAAGCGGATTCGATAATACCCAACTCCGGTGTCCCCGACTCCATCACCCGGCGATCGCACTCCAGAAAAAACTCAGTCTCTTCTGGCTTCCAGGGCAGATCGTGGTCAGTTTTCCCCACAATATCCTCAGGAGAATTTAACCCAGCGAGGCGAGCGCAGGACTCGTTGCAGCCTTGGTAAACAGAATCGCGATCTTTCCAAAAGACAATGTGGGGAATATTATCAATCGCCAGCTGTAAAAATCGCTCCGAGAGTGTTCTTGGGGAATCATCGGGAAACGACGAACTATCTCGCGCTTTTAGCTGCTGTTGCAACGCATCAATCTGCTGGCGCAAGCTTTGATTTTCTCGCTCCAGATCGTTGTATCGCTGTTGGTTATTGTCTGTGAGGCTAGGCATTGTTTTCGCGATTGATCATTAAAGGGGCTGTTGTGGATTTAGTTGTTAGCTTGTCGTTGAATAAGTTTGTTCGTAGATGAGTTCTTTACTGGTGAACAGCGAACAATAGGCTGTTTTAAGTCGTCAAAGGCAGGGCAATAGTAAATTTCGTTCCTTCACCCAGTTTCGAATTGCAAATGATCGCGCCCCCGTGTTTTTCGGTAATGATTTGGTGGGCGATCGCCATCCCCAGTCCCGTTCCTTTGCCCACGACTTTTGTAGTAAAGCCTTGCTCAAAAATACGATCAACCGTTTCCTGGCTCATTCCACAGCCGTTGTCTTGAAGTTGAATCTGAACCTGTCCTTCCCCCCCTGAAGTGATGATTGTAATTGTGTTCGGACTTGCTTCAATCTCCTTATATGTCTTGCCCTGATTCACCTCATCAAAAGAATCGATCGCATTAGCCAAAATATTCATCAACGCCTGATTAAGCTGCCCTGGAAAACACTGCACCTCTGGCAATTCACCGTAGTCTTTAATTACTTGAATTTGCGGGCGTTTCTCATCAGCTCTGGTGCGGTGCTTAAGAATTAAAAGGGTACTTTCAAGGCCCTCATGCAAATCAAAAGCCGTTTTGCGATCTTGATCCCTACGGGAAAAGGTACGCAGGCTGGTGCTGATATCACGAATGCGATCAACGCCCACGTTCATTGATTCAATTAGCTTCGGCAAATCTTCCTGAATAAATTCAAAATCAATGTCCTCCACTTCTTCAATGTCTAGGGAAAGATGCGCCGTTTTTTCCCGGTATAGGTTGATTAGCTCCAGCAGATCCTGCACGTACTCTTGGGCAGGCTGAATATTGCCTTTTAAAAAGCCCACTGGGTTATTAATTTCATGGGCGACCCCAGCCACCAAATTCCCCAGTGTGGACATCTTTTCACTTTGTACCAGTTGTAGTTGCGCCCGCTGCAAATCAGTCAACGCTTTTTGAGCTTGCGTATAAAGCTGAGCATTTTGTAGAGCAACGGCAGCTTGGGCACAGAGAAATTCAATAATTGTTTGGCGGTTGGAGGTAAACACTCCTTTGGTTGTGGGATGTTCCAGGTAGGCGATCGCCACCAGCGTGCCTTGATTAATCAGAGGCAAGCAGAGAACACTTTGAGGTTGATTCTTCAGTAGATAACCTTCCAGAATTCCAGGTATATCAACCTCCGCCTTGCTCATCAGTCAGAACGGTTTCTTGGGTGTTCTTAACGTACTGAATTAAGCGCCTCGGGACAGGGCTTTCGGCGGTGAGAGGGTGAGCCTCTGTCTGAATGCTGATTTCTCCTGGGTCTGCCTGTGTGGCGATCGCCTGAATCTGCCACTGTTCCCCATCGGGCGTGAGCAGGGCCATCTTTTGAGCCCCTGCGTTAGTGAGAACAATTTCAGTGATTTCCGTCAGCAGCTGATCTAGCTCAATGATGCTTGTCAGTTTCTGAGCGGCTTGAAGAATAGAAGCAAAGTCTAAGGTTTCTGAAACGTCCGTACTGCTTAATATTTGTGTTTGCTGATTGTTGGAGAGAGTCTGGGTCAGCAAAGTTACGCTATCGAACGCGTTAAATTCAATGCGTTGTTTCTGGAAGATTGGGGCAAGAAGCGTAGGGTAGTTAGCCTCAAGGTGAGTTGTTTTAGCCTTCGCTCCCCAGCAAGCGTAGCAATAATAAGCTTCCTGCAAATAAGCCGCCGCTTCCTTTTCTCTCCCCCAGTCAAGATAGAACTTGGCAAATAGCTCATTCGCTAATGCTTCTTCCTGAATGTATCCGTTTTCTTTTGCTCCGGCGATCGCACAATCATATTCGGCGATCGCTTCAAGGTACTGGCTTTTAACACGGTACTGTTCGGCTGCAACCAAATGGAACTTGTGCTTATAGTTAGCAGGTGCAGACTCCGCCCAAACGCACATTTTTGCTTGATTAGCATCGACACGCTCTAGGCATTGTGTTGCCTCCATACTGCTAACTTGCATAAGCGCTAGATGCACCAGTGAATCATAGAAATAAAACACTGGAACCGCCGCAGAAGCCAGCACGCCATCGATGTACTCTAAAGCAAGATCACTGTTTTCTTTCGCCTGGTCATAACGACAGAAGAGGCAGTTCAGCACGAGTTTGGCATGGTAAACAGAATGCAACCCACTTCGATCAGCCTCCGCACGATATTTGGCGATCGCTTGAGCCTCGTCATAAACATCACCACACAATAAGCAAGGATCCTCCGCCTCACCCATAATATTTCGGGCAAACTGGCAGATATGGTTGTTCCAGGACAGGCTATTAAGCAGCGCTGTTTGCTCAATGGCTACGCTGCTGAAATCGGCTTTTTCTTTGAGTTCAGCTAGGGGACAGCCAACGTACATTAAATGCTCCGAATAACGATACGAAGCTAGGGCAGCATGTTGCAAATCTCCCGAATCAATAGCGGTTAGATAAACCTGCTTTAAGCCATCTAGCGACTCTCGTAATGGCACACGCCAATGGGACAAAAAGGTGTAAAAAGCATAGGTGACGATTGCCCGAATATCAGGACTCTGCGGTGATCTTTGCCGCGTTTGCAGTGTCTCCATAGCAAGGACGCCAAACTCATAGCCTCCTGTTATATCTGCCTCAATACCACAGCGCACAATGCCATAGGCTCCATAGGAGAAGGGCGAAATATCCGAGTTACCATACTCCAAAGATAAGGAGATCTGTTGCAAAACCATCAGCACAAAAAGAGGGGGATTGATGATGTAAGCCGCAGGAATCGCCGCCAGTAAAATCCGCATCGCAGCAATTTTCTCGGGATCCTCCATCTCAGTCAGGATTGTAAGAGATGCAACAGGACGTTTGCCCAACTGAGCTCGCACCCTTGTCAAAGCCCGCTCCACATCATCTTGTGAGACCGGTTTTGGCAATTCTATGCCCAGCGATCGCAAGACACGATCCGCAGTTTCCATCTCTTCACTAAATTGGCAGCGAGCCATCAACCCTTGAATTTCTATTTCATCTGCTTTGATGCGATCAAGTTGCGTCCGAGCATGATCACGGATGGCAGTAATCCCAAAAGACATTCTTTGAAAATCACCACAGAGATAGGCAGTCTCCGCAACAAGGGTCGTCAGACTCAGGGATAAATCATACTGGGTTACCCAAGGATCATCCTCCAGCAACGCTAATCCCTGCTGACCGTAACTCAAAGCCGTGGTGTAAGCAGTAGATGTTTGTGCTTTATGAGCAGCTTGCAAGTTGAAATAGGCTAGAGCTTCTTTCTCCTGCTGCCCTCTTAGCAAGTCAGCTCCCCTATTCAATTGATTGACAATGTCAAAAATACTGCTGATGTCAGCTTGAGGTTGAAACGATTGCAGCGAAAAGCCAGTTGCATCTTTAAGTAATAACTGTCCGACTTTTAAATGAGTCGAATCACGTTCTTCTTGAGGAATTAGGGCATAAGCCGCTTGTTGGACGCGATCATGTAAAAAACGATAACCCACAGTTATTTCTTCAAGGGGATGAGGCGCGTCGTTACCTTGAAAGAACTTATAGGCGTCGCTGGTGGGAAGTACTAGACCTTCTTGAAGTACGGTCCACAAATTGGCGGCCACTGTTTCACCTGGCTCTTCACAAACAATGACCAAGGCCTTCAAATCGAACTGATTACCGATACAAGCTGCCAGCTTCAACACATCCTGAGCTGCCTGAGGTAACTTCAGCGGCGTTGCAGGATTAGGAGAGGAAGTCAGGATGGCGGAGTGGTAGTGGAACCTG
>CALGDE010000091.1 GCA_937883785.1 uncultured cyanobacterium | reverse complement strand
TTAGAAGAAAACAGCTTTCTTCAGTATGTCTTAACTCACTCCGTCGCTGCTATATGCGCCAAAGAGAGCGGTATTCGTTGGGATTGATGTCAAGTTGAAGAGGTAATTCCTTGACGGCGGAGCTATGTCGCTTTTCGATTAGTGAAAAAGCTTTATCGTAGAACGCCAAATACCTAGCACGAACAACTTCCAACGTGTCTTCGAGTTTCATAAGTTTGGAACACGCCTCTAAGCCAGTGGGGGAAGTTCTTCTAGGATCTTAAAGCGGACGTGGTTCATGGCTAGGTCGCCGACAGATAAGCCATCTTCGGGGAGTTTGCCATCGATGGTTAGGCGTTGGAAGCGGATGCCTTTGGCGATTTCCATGTGCCCCCAGGGGAGTCCCATAAAGTAGCGGGTGGGATAGGGACCGCCTTCTTGAATGTCGTCGGGGTTGGATTCCATGGGTACCCAACCGTAGCCGGGAACGTAGAATTCCAGCCACACGTGGTTGTAGTCGGGAAATAGGTTGACGCCGGTGCGATCGCCCGGTGGGGGGCATTTGTAGCGACCAATGGTGCGACAGGCGATGCCGTTCAGGCGGGCGAGAGCAAGCAACACGCCCACATATTCGCCGCAGGAGCCTACTCCCCGTTGCAGCACCACGTCGGGAGTGTCGATTTTGGGGGTTAGGCGGTAGGACAGGCGATCATAGGCATAGTTTCTGAGGCTAAGCACCCGGCGCAGAATATTGGTTTCGGTGCCCACTGATTGAGCCGCCGCCTCGATAACTGTGGGCGTGGTCATCGCCAAGTCGTCGTTGTCCGTCAGATATTTTTCCTGATAACCCTCCGGCAGTCGAGGTGATAAACCTTCCACAGATCGCGGCGTTAGCTGGTACCGGATGCCCCGCACTTCCACAATGGCTTTCCAGCCGAATAGTCGTCCTTCCCCCGGCTCCAGGCTGTCAAATTTAAAAACGGCTACCCGCTGCCCTTCGTCCTCAATTTCCTCAAAGGGCAATCCCACAGGCACCACCTGACGCACCTTTTGCCGGTCCGTATCGGCGGGGATGGCAATGCGCCATTCCATATTTTTAAGCTGGCTAAAGTCCACGGCCTCCAGGGGAGAAATTTCTTCCACGTAGAACATTTCGATCAGATAGCCGTTGGATAGGGCGTACTGGCGATCGCGGTCCCACTTAAAATCCAGGGCGTGCAAAAAGGTGCGATCGCGAAAAGCAAGCTGCAAAGGATCCTCCGCGTTGGGATCGTCGCGAATGTAGGCTTCCTCTGCGGAATAGCACACATACAAGGGAGCCGCCCCGTTGGACTGTTCCCAGTTCTCATTGGGATCCACGCCGTTGTCCCCATCCCAAAATGCCAACCCCGTCGGCGATTCGTAAGGGGTCATCACGCTAAATTCCAAGCGCCCTGTAGCCCGGTCTAAGCAATACACCGTTTGCTCTAGGCGATCGCACACCCATAAATGCTCTCCCCGCACCGTCAGATTTTCGGTCCCAATGCCCGGCGCATAAAACGTGGTGATTTCCTGCCCCGTCTCCCGCCCCAGCACGTGAATTTTATTGGTGCGAGCACAGCTTACATACACCGTGGTTTGCCACACCGCCACGCTGTCCACCTCGTGGGGCAGCTTTGTAAAATGCCGAGGCGCCATATCGCTTAGGCGACAGTAGTACACCGAGCGATCGCGGCAAAACCACAAGGTAGGCTCCCCCGGTCCTCCATCAATAGGCGGCGAAATTGCTAGGCCGCGCCCACCCACAAACTTATCCAAATGGAACGGGTTCAGTACCTCCGCCGCCTCCGTTTCCAAATCAACGGCTAGCACCTGCCCCCGCAAACTATCCAGTACCAGCGCCGCCCCCTGCCAGAAGGCGATTCCCTGGAGATCGTAGGCACCAATGGGGGAAATCGGCCGCCGTATCACCGCTTGGGTCGGGTGCAGGGGCGATTGACGAGGGGAAGCGGTCGTGGCAGAAGCAACCATAGATAGGGCGGTGGTTTAGGGCGGGAAGTAGCGCGGATAGAGAGGAAGTGAAGAGTAAGCTGGCAAAGCTGAACGCTGCTTTAGGGTAGACCTAGGGGCGATCGCCTGATGTAGCGCATGTTTCCAGACGCACATTTCAAAACTGGAATACGGGACAAATTACAGGTTGACCGAAAGGCTACTACCAACAATGGGCGCAGTCAAAATTTCCACCAAAAACATTAGTACAAAAAATATCAATAAAAGCCCACAAATATTCGGAAAGTGTGATCAAAATCTTGGCAGAATACCAAGAAAAATCAATAAACCCCAGAGACTACCTGGTAATGCCCAGGTGGGGCACTGTGACCTAAAACAAGGGGTGTTAACAAGGGGATAAGGATTATTCGCTTCAATCAGTCCCCGTCAAGCCCCTTCGTAAAAAGCTCAGTAAAAAAATAAATATGTCAAGATTACCTGTTTTATTAATTGGTCACGGCACACGAAATGCCGCCGGTCGCCAACGGTTTTTAGACTTTGCTCGGGCGTATCAGGGATTGGATTGGTCACGACCCGTGTTGCCGTGTTTTTTGGAGCTAACGGAGCCTTCCATTCAGGAGGGGGTGGATCGGCTTGTGGCTCTAGGGCATCGGGAGGTGGTGGCACTGCCGCTGTTGTTATTTGCGGCACGGCACAATAAATTTGACGTCACCAACGAGCTAGATCGGGCGCGATCGCGATACCCAGGGCTACGGTTTCACTATGGGCAACAGTTGGGGGTGGCAGATTTATTGGTGGACCTGTGGCGATCGCGGTTAGCTGCTGCCGATCATCAAAGCCCTATCCCCCGCGAGGAAACCGTGTTGCTATTTGTGGGGCGCGGCGCGTCGGACCCCGATGCCAATGGAGATGCCTACAAGCTGGCGCGGGTGCTGTGGGAAGGCAGCGGCTTTAAGGGGCTAGAGGTGTGTTTCAGCGGTATTACCCACCCTCGTCTAGAGGCGGGCATGGAGCGAGTGTGGACCTGGAATCCCAAACGGGTAGTGGTGCTGCCCCATTTCCTATTTACGGGAGTATTGATGGAGCGGATTCGTGGCGTGGCGACAGCGGCCCAGGATGATCGCCCAGATGTGGCGGTACAAATGCTGGACGAAATTGGCATTGACCCGGTGCTGTTTCAATTGATGGCAAATCGTGAGGCAGAAGCGATCGCCGGCAAGGTAGCCATGAACTGCGAGCTGTGTAAATTCCGCCGCGCCGCCAGCCACCAGCTAGGACAGGGGCACCAACACGGTCACCACGGTCACCACCATGGACACGATCACGGTCACGGGCACGAACATAACCACAACGTTGACCCCTACGAAAAACCGGCGGCGTATCACGAACGCGTTTGGAGCATTCCCTAACGTTGCCTTGCGAAGACTCGCGCCTTAGTGGTGTTGTGCTTTGGTCTGATTAATGGGCCCTATTGACTGGTCCTATTAATTGGTCCAACTAATCAGCTGCGCTGAAAAGATTGAGGGGAAGGTGCCCATATAGGGGGGCAATGTCAGGATGCTCAACAGATTGATACGCCAGAAGCACACCGCGTTGACTGTTTTCATAGGGGCTGGCGTAGAACAAGCTGCTTTGAAGGTTGCATTTCACATACACGCCAGCAGCGTCGCTTAAATTGCCCCGCAGGTCGGGACCATTGGGAAGCTCGTAGCTTAAGCCCGTCGCGTACTCATTTAGCGTCTGAATCGCCTGGTCCAAATTGTCAGCGCAAATACCGAAAATACACGAGTCCGCTTCCTGGGATATCACTTGAAGCGATCGCTGCACCAAAAGCCCCTGTTCTTCCGACAGAGATGGCACCATATCCATGCCATTAAAGGCCGCTAAAACCTTCTGGGCTTCTTCAAAGGTCAAATTTGACTGACGCGGGGAAGAAGATTGAGTCATAGGAAACAACGCAGATAAAGGCAGTAAACAGAAGGGATTGCTAAACGGTTGAAAAAGACGGCACCGATCGCAGAATATTTCCAACAGCAACGCAGAGTAATGCCCCGGCATGATGTGTAGCTGACGCATGCCACCACACGTCGCTCCAGCACCCAAATCACCCTGCCAGCAGAACCTCTCAATATTGAGGCAGCAGAGCACATTCTTTAACTGTATTGCTTTAGCAATGCAGTTGCAGCGAGACCATGCCAAGGACGCCCTAAATTCTTACGCTGGAGACGTACCCTAATCCTGACGAAAAGGTTAGCCTAATCTATATTTCCCAATGCCCCTGCCAAAGTGCCCTTGCAAATATCTCAGGTGAGTTTCAATGACCTAGCTGAGTTTGCTCAATTTTCATGACTGGCGGTTTACACCGTTTTTAGGGCGATCTACTGCTGTGGCAATCCGTTTTGGGGCGATCCGTTTTGGGGCGATCACCACAGCAGTGTCCCTAGGCGCAACGATGGTAGCTATCAACAATGGCAACCATGAGAAATAGCGCTCCTCAAAACCCAACAACTTATTTTGAAATCTACTTAGATTCAAGAGGCGGTCTTCTCTAATTCTGACTCTGATCAAACTTCAATTTCGACGTCAGACCCTACCTGTAAAACCTTACTTTCCAGGGGACTTATTCACTTCCCTGTGAAAAGTTCTCGTCAGAAATTCACTGTCAAAATCTCACTATTAAAACCGCAGCGTCGCCATGAGTGATCCTCAGCCCCCATCCACTGAAACGCGATACACCCTTGAATGGGTTCGCCACATGAATCAGGTGACTCCCCATGAGTGGAACGCCTTGGCCAAGCCTTTGACGACGCCGTTTCTAGAGTGGGAATGGTTGAATAACTTGGAAACATCGGATAGTGCGGTGCCCAGTGAGGGGTGGCTGCCCACCCATCTAACAGTGCGACGTGATGACCAGTTGGTGGCGGCAGCACCCCTATATTTGAAAGGACATAGCTATGGCGAGTTTGTTTTTGATCAACAGTGGGCAGATCTGAGCTATCGGCTAGGAGTGGAATACTATCCGAAGATGTTAGGAATGGCTCCATTTACTCCGGCAGAAGGGTATCGGTTTTTAATTGATTCCTCTGAAGATGAAAACACTATGACTGAAGTTATGGTGTCTGAAATTGACCGATTCTGCACGAAAAACCGAGTATCCGGCTGTCATTTCTTGTTTGTGGATCCCCAATGGCAAACAGTTTTAGAAAATAGTGGTTTTAGGGCTTGGCGACACCATAGTTATGTTTGGACCAACCAAAATTATGAAAGCTTTGATGACTATTTAAAGCGATTTAATGCCAATCAACGGCGGAATATTAAACGTGAATGTAAGTCTATGGCAAAGGCAGGAATTCGCTTTGAGGTGCTAACGGGCGATCAGATTCCTAGCTCCTACTTTCCAATTATCCATGGATTTTATGCCAGCACCTGCAACAAGTTCTGGGGAGGCAGTAAGTATTTAACGGCTCAGTTTTTTAAGCAGTTAGAGGCAGATTTTTCCCAGCGCGTCGTTTTGTTTGTGGCCTATGCCGAAGGGGATTCTCAACCTCTAGGAATGTCGTTTTGTTTGTGGAAAGACGATCGCCTTTATGGTCGCTATTGGGGGTGTCGCTATGACGTGGATAACCTGCACTTTAATGCGTGCTACTACGAACCTATTAAGTGGGCGATCGCCAACGGCATCAAAACTTTCGACCCAGGAGCCGGCGGCAAACATAAGCGTCGGCGAGGCTTCCCAGCGGTGGCGAACCACAGTTTGCACCGGTTTTACCATTCCAGACTATCGATGATATTGAACCAATACATCGGTCAAGTGAACGAGCTGGAGCAGGAAGAAATTGAAGCCATTAATCAAGATATTCCCTTTAGTAAAACCGCCCCGAACTTGAACGACATGATGTTAGATGGCAGCAACTTAGCTAATCAGGAAACTTAAGATCCCCAACAAGCTTTTAAAGTTGATCTTAGAGGACGTCTGAAAAGTAAGAAAGCTAACGGAGGTTAATCTGTAATTACG
>CALGDE010000090.1 GCA_937883785.1 uncultured cyanobacterium | reverse complement strand
CGTGGCGGTCGGCGTGGCGGTCGGCGTGGCGGTCGGCGTGGCGGTCGGCGTGGCGTGGTTTTTGAGCTATTTCCGTTTGTATTTCTGGTTTCCTGAAGTTGTTTGGTTATTCTTCCTAAACCGCCTTGCCCCCCCCCTGCAAGCCCTTCGTTATCTACCCACAAACCATGACGAATTCAGCTATCTTCCTTTGCCCTTCATTGACCGCATCGTCATAGGTGCCTACGCCACTGAACCCGAAGCCGCGCGAAAAACCATTGATCGCCTAACCCGCTACAGCAACCAACAAAACCACGCCCAAAGCGCCATCGTCGGCATCACCAGCCAAACCCTCCAGCGCAGCCAAACCCTAAGCAACATTACCCAACTGCCCCAAGACCTGGATTGGATTGGCGAACCACCCCGCGCCATTGCCGACCTGTATCCTCGGCTCCTAGAAATCGTCCAAGACACGAATGCTGCCCAGGTCGCCAGCAGCTTTTACCGCCGCGCCGAACTGCTAACAACGCCCCTAACCAAACTAAAAAAACTAAACACCAGCCTCGCCAACTTCCCCGCAAAAATCGCCACCCAATTCGCCCCTGGCATCGACAACTGGCTAGCAATCCTCACCCAAACCCAACAAACCTGGCAAGAAGCCGCCCAACGCAGCGGCGAAGTTCCAAATCCTTACCTAGCCGGTCCCGGACTCGACCCTAACGATTCCGTCGGACGCTTCAAAGGACGCCAAGACGTATTTACCGAAATCGAAACCATCTCCCTCAGCCAAAACCCACCCACCCTGCTGCTCTACGGCGGACGCCGCACCGGCAAAACCTCCACCCTAAAATATCTCCCGGACCGCCTCCCCTCGGACCTAATCCCCCTGCGCGTCGACGCCCAAAATTTTGATAGCACCCTCTTTGGCGTCGCCGACAGCATTGCCCGCCAAATCACCACCTTCGCCAAAACCACCCGCAACCTAACCCTCCCCACCATCGATCGCGAAGAACTAAAACTCAGCCCCTTCAACGCCCTGGATACGTGGTTTGCCACCCTCGCCGACCAAACCCCACTGCGGGAAAAACGCTTTCTGCTGTGCATCGACGAATACGAACGCCTCGAAGAAATCGTCCGAGACACCAACAGCCGCGCCCCCCTCAACTTTTTGCGCAGCACCATGCAAAACCGCGACTCCTGGATTCTTCTATTTAGCGGCTCCCACACCCCCGACGAACTGGAACCCTACTGGAGCGACTACCTAATCGAAACCCGCTCCATCAAGCTAAATTACCTGCGCCCCCCCGAAGCCCGCGACCTAATCCGCAACCCCATCAAAAATTTCCCCGATATCTACGACCCCGCCGCCGTGAATCGCATCGTCGAACTCACCAACGGTCACCCCTACCTAATCCAACTCCTCTGCGAACAACTGGTCACCCTCCTCAACACCATCCGCCTAGGCAGCGCTGAAATTCCCGCCGACAAGAACCGAAAAATCGACCCCACCCTAATCGACCAAGCCATCCCCATCGCTATGGAGCGCGGCGATCAATTTTTCCGCGAATTCTGGAGCATTTCCCTAACGGATCGCGATCGCGCCTTTATCACCGCCCTCCTCCGCAACCAGCCCCTCCCCGATGATCGAGTTACGGGCGATCGGTTGATCGAAAAAAACTTCCTACGCAAAACCGAAACCAGCTACGAATTCCAAGTGCCCTTCCTAGAAATCCACTGCCGCAAAGTGCTGGAAACGATTTAAGCGCCGATATCGATGAAGTGCCGATGTCCCATAACTGCCCAATGACTTTGCCATAATCAAACCACCAGTTTTCATAACGTGCCATGGTTCAGACCAGCGATCGCCCCACCCCATCTGCGGCAGAACCCCCAATCACCCTATCGGAGTTCCTAGCCCAGCCCGAAACCAAACCCGCCAGCGAATATATCAATGGCGAAATCCATCAAAAGCCGATGCCCAAAGGAAAACACAGCTACCTGCAATCGGAACTCACCGCTCTGATTAACGCTAGCCTTCGGTCTCCTCGTATCGCTCGTGCTGGTTCTGAGCTGCGCTGTACCTTTGGCGATCGCTCCATCGTTCCCGACATCGCCGTTTTCACCTGGGACAATATCCCTCGCGACCCTGACGGCAGCGTTGCCAATGAATTTGACCGCGCCCCTGATTGGACCATTGAAATTCTGTCCCCAGACCAGCGCCCCACCCGTCCCACAAAAAATATTCTGCACTGTCTCCACCACGGAGCAGCAATGGGATGGCTGATTGATCCTGAAGATTTCACCGTTTTTGTTCACACCCTAGGTAATCACATCCTCTACTTTGATGAACCGGGTAGTCGCCTTCCCGTACCAGCCTTCGCCGAATCCTTAGAAATCACTGTTCAGAGCTTGATGGACTGCTATTAACTGGATTGGAGCGATCAATTTTTCCGCGAATTCTGGAGCATTTCCCTAACGGATCGCGATCGCGCCTTTATCACCGCCCTCCTCCGCAACCAGCCCCTCCCCGATGATCGAGTTACGGGCGATCGGTTGATCGAAAAAAACTTCCTACGCAAAACCGAAACCAGCTACGAATTCCAAGTGCCCTTCCTAGAAATCCACTGCCGCAAAGTGCTGGAAACGATTTAATAGCAGCAAATATAGACAAGTCACGCCAACCAGTTGGGAATAAACTTACGCCCCCGGTTGCACCTCTAACGCACCAGCCAAGGTAGGCAACAGCAACTCTGGCAAGGATTCCAATAGAATTTGGTCCGTCAAAGGGCCACGCATGGGACCACCGCTAATGTAGTAATCCACAAAAACCACCCTTCCCTGCTCAGACACAGGCAAAGCTTTCAGCAAAGGGTTCTGTGCCCATCGTTTTCGCATACTGGCTTGTGGGAGCGAATCTTCTGGGTTCAACGTCAAATCACCATCCCAAGACGCAACAACCATCAAATCGCTTTTAATACTGGGGATAATTTCCCAAGAAAGCGGCACCGTCTGGTTTTCACCACCCGGTGGTTGCACAATTTCAAAGCCAATTTCCTCTAGCAACCTTGCCAAAGACGTTTGGTTCCCCGACTTAATTCGGTCCATTTCCACATTTGAGGTCACCAAGAAGACGCGAGGGTAAGCCTCCAGCACAGGCTTCAGAGTATCGCGAGCCTGAGCGATCTGTTCCGCGTACTTTACCCGCAGTTTTTCCACATCTTCTTCTCGCCCCAATGCTCTAGCAATTTCCGCAATATCGTTTTGCCAATGTCGGAATCCATTCCCCTCTTCTACATCGTCGAAGAGAAGCGTTGGCGCGATTTGACTCATCAGATCGTATCCAGCAGTTTGCCATTGTTCCCCAAGAATCAAATCGGGTTGGAGACTTTTCAGACGTTCCAGAGAAGGTTCGCTGCGGGTCCCTAGCTCAATCGGTGTAGACGTCAACCGTTTGCCGAGGTATGGAATTTGATCTGTGGGGGCATCAAAAATTCCAAACCCCGAGTTGCCCACAGTTTGAGTTAAAGCAGCGGGCTGTACCCCCAAAGTCAACATCAAATCTAAAAATCGGGGACTGAGAATAGCAATCTTTTGGGGTTGACCACAGATTTCAGTTTTCCCCATAACATGTTCGATCACCCGGCACGGTTCCGCAGCGCCGGAAGCCACGCGATCGCCCTCCGATAAATTGGGGGAGCGATCGCAAGCCACAATCAAGGCAGCAGTAAGAATACCTAAACCTAGCCAAGCTAAATAACGACGAAATCTAGTCATATACCCTTACCATCACCTTGATAACTCCAGTTCAGTGCCTAAAACCTCAGTTTTAAAGAACCGATAACCGTAAACGGTGCACCACCAAATAAAGCACTACCGTTAGACAGTTCGTAGTAGTCTTCATCGAACAGATTCTGGAAGTTGAGTTGAGCTTCCCAATTCTTTTTTCTGTAGAAGATAGTGGGAGCATCCCACTTATGCCGCTTTTGACGAGAGCTGATAAAACGAGAAC
>CALGDE010000089.1 GCA_937883785.1 uncultured cyanobacterium | reverse complement strand
GCGAATTCGAGGTGATCGCGCTGACAATTTAGAAAGGTCAATTCACGCTTGCGAACAGTCTCTACAAGTCTCTACCCGTGAGGAATTTCCCATCGATTGGGCAATGACCCAAGACAATCTAGCGCTTGCACTAAGTGAGCGAATCCGGGGTGATCGCGCTGATAATTTAGAAAGATCAATTCATGCTTACGAGCAGGCTCTGCAGGTGAGAACTCGTGAGGATTTTCCAGTCGACTGGGCAAAAACCCAAAATAACCTGGCGAATGCGTTGAGACAGCGAATCCGAGGTGATCGCTCCGACAACCTAGAACGATCCATTCATGCTTGCGAACAGGCTCTACAAATCTGTACCCGTGAGAATTTTCCCTCCCAGTGGGCGACTCTCCAGGACAACCTGGCGAATGCGCTGAGTGAGAGAATCCTAGGTGATCGCGCTGACAATCTAGAACGATCCATTCACGCTTATGAGCAGGCTCTACAGATTTACACTCGTGAAGATCTTCCCGTCGACTGGGCAAGGGTCCAACAAAACCTGGCGCTCACCCTAAGGGGTCGAATCCGAGGTGATCGCGCTGACAATCTAGAACGATCCATTCACGCTTGTGAACAGGTCTTACAGATTTATACACGTGGAGACTTTCCTTTCCAGTGGGCGATGATTCAAAATAACTTGGCAAATGCATTGAGGGAGCGAATCCGAGGTGATCACGCGGATAACATCGAACGATCTATAGAGGCTTATCGCAGCGCTTTGGAGATTTACCAGCCAGAGAGTTTTCCTGTAGAGTGCCTGGCAACTGGGCGTAATTTTGGAGAAATCGCGTTTCAGGAGGAGCAGTGGGAGTTAGCGTTAGAGGGGTATGGGGCAGCGATGGCAGCCATTGAACAGAGCCGAAGTGGGTCTGTTACAGAAGAGCGCCGCCAGGAAGTTCTCAGCCAGTCCATTGTGGTCTATGAAGATGTTATCCATTGCCATATTCAACGGGGGAACCTCAGCCAAGCCCTTGAAGTTGTGGAGCGAGTTCGATCCAGGCGTCTGGTGGAACTGATGGGAACTGGCGATCTGTACCAAAACGGCCAAGTGCCCGAAACTATCCGCGAAATTTTACGCCGACTGGACACGACCCAACAGCAATTGCAGACAGCAACCCAAAAGCAATTGATCACTACCGACCCCAAGCGCAGACGAGTTGCTATCCAAACCACCGCCGAAATCGCCACATTGGAAACAGAACGTACCAAGCTACGAAATCAACTGGCACAGCTCGACCCTATTGCCAGCGGCTTTCGGGAGGTACAGCCTCTAGCTTTCGAAGACATGCTATTCCTGGTTGAAAATTCCAAGACAGCTTTGCTAAGCTGCTATACCACCGACAACAAGACCCACATTTTTATCCTGCGCAAAACTGGCTCCGAACTCTTCACCATTTCTGACCAAGGTAAAGAGGAGCTAACACTCTGGCTAGGTGAAAATTGGCTGTTACCTTACGCAGAACGGCATACTGGAGAATGGTTGGAGCAAATGCCGAAAGTGTTGGCGGAACTGAGCGATCGCCTGCAACTGAACGACCTAATCGAGCAGTATCTAACGGATATCACCGACCTAATCCTGATTCCCCATCTGCTGCTGCACCAAATTCCCTTCGCCGCCCTGCCCCTGTCGGAAACGGAAGTGCTGGGCGATCGCTTTACCCTGCGCTATGCCCCCGGCTGCCAGGTGCTAAAAATCTGCCGTGATCGCCAGCAGAAAACCACCCCAGCAGCAACGCCCACCTACGGCATCGTGGAAAACGCCACCAACGACCTACCCTGTTCTGCCTACGAAGGACAACAGCTCGCCAAAACTTTCGCCGTCCCCAGGAGTCGCCATCTGCAAGGAACCGACGCCACCGTGATCGCCTATCGCCAACTGCTAGAAAACTGCACCAGCGTCGTCTCCACCCACCACGCCCAACATCGGCTAGATAACCCGCTGGAATCCCATCTGCTGCTGGGCAATGGCGATCGCGTCACCCTAGGACAACTGCTGCTGCCCACCTGGCGCTTCCCGGAGCTAGACGAAGTTTTTCTGTCTTGCTGCGAAACCAGCTTTACGTTTACCCGCGCACTCGTCGATGACGTACTCACCCTCGGCACCGGCTTCCTATGCGCCGGAGCCAACAGCGTCATCGGCACCCTGTGGAGCGTGGACGACCTCGCCACTGCCCTCTTCTCCCTGCAATATCACCACCATCGCCAAACCGGCAGTGATCGCCCCACCGCCCTCCGCCAAGCCCAAAACCACCTGCGCCAACTAACCGGCGAAGTTTTCCATACACAATACGCCCCCGCCCTAAAACAACATCTGGAAGGTGAATTCAACCGCCTGTGCGACCTACTGGACCAGGCAGAAGCAGAAGGGGATAGCGATCGCGCCAAAGCTTTGGAGGGTGCCGCCGCCAAAACCGAAAAAATCCTCGCCAACCTCAAAGAATATGGTCAGCGGGATTACCCTTTCGCCCAACCGTTTTACTGGGCGGGCTTCACCTGCCAGGGATTGCGCTAACCCCGGCATTGCTGTCTATCGCGATCGCCCTGGATGTCGCCACCCATCCCACAGGGCGATCGCCACCTCCCCCCCCGGCAATTCTTCAATCAATGCCCGTGTCCCCGAACGTAAAGCTCCCATCAGGCGATCGCGCCGTCGAACAGGCTTGGGGCACTCTGCCGTCTTCAACACCTCCGTCACCACCACCACCACCACCAACGTGGACTGACCATGGCAAACCATCGGGGAAGTTTTGTGGATCAACTGGGGGGGCAAACTCTGCATCAACAAAACCTCCAAGGTTTCAACGTTCTACAGGTTCATCACCCCTAAAGCCCCCCTTTTATGGGTAGCTCTCATGAGCCCGCACAGAATTCTCACCAGGTCTAAGTTGCGCACTTCGTGTTGCCGCCGACGTTATAGAACTCGCCGGGTGTGCCTTTGTGGATGACTGTGATTCGCCAAGCACCACAGGAATTTGACAAAAAAATGGTGCGCCGCCAAAAAAGCAACGCACCTTACCTCTTCAGTGCCAGAAATGCCCGTTTTTGATCAAGGGCGATTAGGAGACATCGAGGGATGCAATGGACTTAGCCCTTCTTGCGCTTCATGCGGGTCAAACCCAAGGCAACGGAGCCCAAGCCCAAAAGCGCGGTGGGTTCGGGAACAGACTCGGGCACGGGAACTTCCTTCAGATTGAGGTTGAAGTCACCGTAGAAGAATCGGTTCGGCAACGTTTGCTGGTTACCGTTCACAACAAAAGTGCTGTTGTTGGTGTCCGCCGTAAACCAAGTGGACAGACCAAAATCCTTAGTGTGGTCGTTGGCACCGTTATCTCCCATCTGGACCGCTTTGGTGGCGTCCATTTGCTTCAGCTCGATAGAGGAGCCAGCGTAGCGACCCCCATCAGCGGACACCGTTGCAGAACCAGCGGTGAAATCAAAGAAATCCCAGTTTTCCTCTGCCCACGCGTACTTCTCTTCGTCCGTTGCCCTGATCGCGTGGCGAGATCCCTTCAAGCTGCTGGGAGTATCCACGGCAAAGAAATCAATATCAACGTCCCAGTAATGGTCGCTGAACTTTTTATTGACAATTCTGCCGCTCAAATTAGCCGTGATGTTGCCGTCGTTATCTTCGTAAATGTTGAAAGTGCCAGGGCCGTTATCCCAAACGAAGACTCGGTCATGTCTGGTAAGTGCGCCGTCTGCATTGTCAAAGTCATGTAAACCATTGATAACCGCAGCAAAGTTGTATCGGGTGGCTTCCGTGGCTTCGTAAGAGGAAACGAGGGTGTAGGCGCTGGCGGGGGATGCAACGGCAACGGCACTGAGGGCGGTGATGCCGGCGATCGCACCACTTAAAAAAGAATGAGAATTCATAGAAGCAGAGAGTAGTAGAGAGTAATAGAGCTAATTGCAGAGTCGCGTCAGAAAAAGCACCTTAGTATTTGCAAAGTCGATCCATTAACAAGCTGAGCTTCAGAATCTTTGCCTTTGCCCTTGAGAACCCTCGAGAAGTAAGTGCCGTTGGGCTTGCTATCGGGTGCTTTTGTAACCTCGTTCCCTATTCATCACAGTACGGTCTACAACACATTCGATACAACGGGCGGTTCCGAATCTTTATCCAAGCCTTATACTAAATCCGTTTTTTGACCCCCATATTTGTAGAATAGGCACATGGCAAAG